>JBGOTC010000102.1:0-8928 GCA_041476305.1 Terriglobia bacterium | reverse complement strand
TGGCGACACGGCAACGGCCGTACCAGTCAAGCTGGGGCTTGAGAACCCGGAACGTACGGAACTTCTCAGCGGGGTGAAGGAAGGTGACAAAGTAATCCTCACCGGCGGGTACGGACTGAGCGACAAGGCGAAGGTCAGCGTGCAGGAAAAGAAAGACGGAAAACCCGAAAAAGAAAAGGACGAGAAATAAGAATGAACATCGTCCGGACCTGCCGAGAGAATCGCTACGCCGTTTATCTGGTCACCGCTCTATTATTTGGGGCAGGCCTTTGGGCCATCTTCCAGCTTCCCAGCAACATCTATCCCGAGGTCAACTTCCCCCGCATCATGATCCTGGTGCATTCCGGCGACCTGCCGCCGGACACAATGCTCATTTCCGTAGCTAGGCCGCTGGAGCAGGCCGCCATGCAGGTGCAGGGTGTTTTCCGTGTGCGCTCAAAGACCATTCGCGGCGCGTCAGAGATCTCCGTGATTTTTAACTCCGATTCGGACATGCAGTACTCGCTTCAACTTTTGCAGGGAAGTGTGAATGAAATCCGCGGGGATCTTCCGCCCGGGACGGAAGTCCAAGTGGCGCGGGTGAGTCCCACGGTCTTCCCGGTACTGAGTTTCATCCTCAATGGGGATGTACCGGGTGAAGACCTGCACGATCAGGCGCAATACGTCTTGCGCCCGCTCATCAGCCGGGTCCCCGGAGTTGGCATCATTGAGGTGCAGGGATCTGATACCAGGCAGATTCAAGTGATTGTTGATCCGCAAAAAATGGCAGCGCACCGGCTGTCGATTGTGGATATCTCGGACCGACTGAAGGCTACGAACACGGTGACGTCCGTTGGGAAGTTGCCCAAGGACTATTTGCAATATCTCGTTCTCACCACAAGCCAGTTCACAACTCTCGACCAGATACGCAACACGGTCGTGGACACGCAAGGGTCCACGCCGCTGCACTTGAGCGACATTGCCGAAGTGAGGTCGGGGGTCGAAGACCGCACCATCCTGGTGACCGGGAACGGGAAACCCGCGGCGCTGATCAATATTTCCCGCCAGATTGGCGGCAACATTCTCAAGCTGGGCGCAGAGGTCAAGAGTGTTTTGGCCAACTTGCGAGAAGCCATTCCGAAGACGCTGCATATCTCGCTCGTTTACGATCTCGCGGAATTTGTTCAGGACTCCATCAGCAACGTGCGCGACGCTATTCTCATTGGCTCCTTCCTGGCAGTGCTGATCCTTTATGGTTTTCTCCGCGAGAGCCGCACCACGCTAATCGCCGCCACGTCGCTGCCACTCTCGGTCATCGGCACTTTCTTTTTCGTCAAATTGTTTGGTGGAACGCTGAACCTGATGTCCCTCGGCGGGCTCGCCATCGCCATCGGTATCATCATCGATGACGCGGTTGTCATCATCGAGAACATCTATCGGCACCTCGGGATGGGTGAAGCTCCGGCCGTGGCCGCCGAGCGCGGAACCGCGGAGCTGATTGGCCCGGTGGTGGGGTCGACGGCGACGACGCTCGTCGTTTTCCTTCCCCTAGGATTGCTGACCGGATTTGTCGGGGACTTCTTCCGGTCCCTGTGCATGACACTCGGGGTTTCGGTCCTGTTGTCGCTCGTCTTCGCGCTCACAGTCATTCCGCTTCTGTCGCAAAGATTTCTCTCCACCAAAGCGTACCGCGAATCGTCCGGGAGATTTATCGAGCCCGTCAATCGCACTTATGAGAGTTCGGTTCGCTGGGCATTGTGTCACCGCCTCTGGGTAGCCCTCCTGGCAGTGATCGCACTTGCGTCCGGAGTTTTCCTAGTCACCAAGATGGAATCGGGATTCCTGCCCGAAATGGACGAGGGCGGCTACGTCCTGGATTACATCACACCGCCCGGTACTTCACTGGAAACGACGGACGCCATTGTTCGCAAGTTTGAGGCACGGATTGCGGAGATGCCGGAGACTGCCGCTTTCTCCCGCCGGACTGGTGCGGAAATGGGATTGTTTGCGACACAACAGACCAAGGGCGACATCCTGGTGAAATTGGTTCCGCGCGCCAAACGAGCCAGGACCACAGAAGAGATCATGAACGACTTGCGCCCGAAAGTGGAGCAGGATGCCCCCGGGGTGGAAATCGAATTTACGCAGATCCTGCAGGACATGCTCGGTGACCTGCAGGGAGTGCCCGAACCCGTGGAAGTAAAACTGTTCGGCGACAACGTGGGCGTGCTTGAGTCGGTCGCGGATGAAGTGGGCGACAAGCTCGTAAAGATCCCCGGTATCGTGGACTTTAAGGGAATCCAGAAAGGAAACCCCGAATTCGTTTATCACGTAGACCCGACGCAAGCGGGGCGTTTGGGCTTGACCGTGGACCAGGTGTCACAGCAAATAAAGGCGGGACTCTTGGGCGTAACAGAGACGAGCCTGCGCCAGGGCGACCGCACCATTGATATCCGCGTCAGATTCCCAGACCAATTTCGATTCAATGTCAACAGCATCTCGCAGTTCCCGATCATCACCCCAGCGAAGCAGGTGGTGCCGCTGGGGGCGATGTCAACCGTCGAACTGGTCCAGGGTGAGAACCAGCTTTATCGGGAAAACCAGCGCTTAATGGTTTCGCTGACCGCGCGCTTGGAAAACCGCGACATGGGTAGCGCGATCGGCGACGTCCAACGCATGATGGCAGGCCTCACGCTTCCCACGGGGGTGACGTTTGAAATTGGCGGTCAATATGAAGCGCAGCAAAAGTTCTTCCGGGAATCAATGGTAGTGGTGGGTCTCGGGTTGGCTGCAGTGTTCACGGTCCTCGTGTTTCAATTCCGGTCCTTCCGTCCGGCCCTGATCATTCTTACCGCTGCTCCTCTCTCCCTGCTTGGTGTTTTTGGAATGTTGCTCGCGACCGGGACTCCCCTCAATGTTTCTTCATGCATGGGCATTATTTTGATGATCGGACTTGTAGTGAAGAACGGGATCATCCTCTTCGAATACGTCGGCAAGCTGCGCGAGGAGCAGAACATGCCGCTGGATCAGGCGCTTGCAGTCGCAGGCCGCATTCGCGTCCGGCCCATTCTAATGACCACGCTGGCGACCTTGTTCGGGTTGCTTCCACTGGCTCTGGGCCTGGGGGCTGGCGCGGAATTGCAGAAGCCGCTGGCACTCGCGGTCATCGGCGGGCTCCTACTCTCCACTTTTATTACGCTTCTTGTGATGCCGGTGCTTTACTCGCTGATCGAGCGGGAAAAACCAAAGGAAGCGAATGCATAGTCAATCTGCGCTCCGGGGCGACTCCTTCAATTATCCTCTTGCACGCCGCTTGACGAGTCCTTAAGATACCCAAGGTTCAAAGAGCCTGGCCTGTGCCAAAAGAAAAACCCAAGGTAAATATCGGTCAAGTCATCCGCTCGTATCGAGGCCAGCGCGGACTATCCCAGGGAGATATCGAGCGCCGCACAGGATTGCTCCGCTGCTATCTTTCCCGCGTGGAGAATGGCCATACGGTTCCGTCGCTCGAAACTCTAGCCAAGATTGCCGAAGCAATGGAGATTCAACTTGCCGATTTTTTCCCCGGCGCGGAAACGCCCCGCGATCGCGAGACGCAGAAGATGTTGGGGGAGCTTTCGGAAGATGAGATCCGCTTCCTATCGGAGATTAAGAAATACAGCTCGACACTTTCCGATGGGGATAAGCGCCTGGTGCTTGCGATGATACGAAAGATGGCGACCATCATTCCGCCGCCACAAGCCACGCGAAAAGTCGCACCGCGCCGTCCCGCGTTCTGACATCCTAATTGCGATTTGGGTTCAAATCAGGCGTTTGCTTTGAGGGTGATTTTCTGTCCGCCGCGCAATAAACTCCCCGTCGTTTCGACCAGCGTGATGCCGAGCTGACTCCAGAGCCTGGCCTTGAGAGTGCGATAACTCTGCGAGCCGGCGAATATGTCCGCTAGAAGCCGGCGGAAAGTGGCGCTGTGCCGGGCAAAGCCGATCATTCGAGAGGTGACCGACCGACCCAGAAAGTTCCCATGGTAGAAGCGTTGCGAAATGCTCGATGCGGTCTCCAGCTCCTCGCGGAATGCCGCCTTCGCCCGGTCCGGGTATGCCTGGGCATTTTCGCCGATCAAACATTCGGCCAGAATCTCTCCAGAGCGCATCGCGTAGTAGATTCCTTCGCCTGTGATCGGATCGACGCATGCAGCTGCGTCTCCAATTAACGCCCAATTCGATCCGATCATTGATCTCTCGCGCAAGGTCTTCGCTTGCGGAGCGGGAAGGACGTGGCTAAACACCGGGGCGCCGCGCGGGTCAAGTCCTTCGCCCTTTATGAATTCCTGGAGGAGCGATTTCAATTCACGCGAATTGTGCTTTGCCATATTTCCGCAGATTCCGACGGAAAGATGTTGAGAGCGCGGAAAGGACCACGCGTATCCCTCCAGGCCCCCGACAAATTTCACTTTCAGCACGTTTGAAATTCCGGGGATGAAATGGCCATAAGTGATTTCGAGATCCTCGGGGGGAAGCTGACCGCCATCGGGCAGCAGGGAATTGCGCGCTCCCGCTGCGATGACGACAAAATCCGCCTCCTGCCACAGCCCCGAGGATTCAAATCGCGCTCTGGGACGATCAACTTCCAGTTGCACCACTCTCGCGCGAACCACATTGCAGCCCGCTCTGGTGGCACGATCGAGGAGCAGACCGTTCAAGACCTTCCTGGAATAAACCGCGATCGGGGAGTCGAGGACAAAACTCGCGCGGAGCCCATCCGACGCGATCATTTCCACGTCCGCGACCAGTTTCTTGGGCTCCGGCGATGTCAGCAGGAACGGATAAGCCTCGAGCGCTTTATGCGTCAGTCCGCCGCCGCAGGGCTTTTCCCAAGCGAGGTGTTCATCGTAGATCGTGACCTCGAATCCCTCGCGGGCAAGCCGCTCGCCGCAGATGGAACCTGCCGGCCCTCCACCCAGGATCGCGACTTGATTCTTGCGTGGCATCGAGAGGCGTCAAAGTCTCACAGATTTACTTAGCGCGCCAAATTCGCAAATGGAATCATACCACCAAATAATTTTCAGGCCGCGAGGGTCCATTGCACCCGTGCGACACGAAGCGATTCGCAATCGCCCAGCTGCGCATCTCGCGTGCTAAAATATCGTCAGTAATGACTTTGGAAGGAATGCTGTTGCGTCAGCGGAGATGATCCTTTCTCCTGTTGACGAGCTTCTCTCCCGCATCGCACACCACCCCTCGGTGGACGCGGTGTTGAATGAACTGCGCCATAACGCTCCCGTAACGCGAATTTCCGGCCTTATCGAGCCCGCGAAGGCCATTGTCGGTGCGCAGGTCGCCGCCGCGCTCCGCCGCCCCGCCATCATCATTGTGGAATCCGACGCTCGCGCGGAATCCCTTCTGGCGCCGCTGAATTACTTTTTGCGAGCCGCCTCGGGGGCGTCCGCCTCCCAGGCGTTTCTTCTGCCTGATTTGGATGTCATGCCTGGCGGTGAAATCCCACCCCACCCGGAAATACTGGAGACTCGCGCCCTGGCATTGTGGCGTTTCGCGACCGGACAGGCGCAAGTCCTGGTTGCCTCCGTGGGAGCGGCGCTCCTTCGATACAAATCGTCGGAGTCTTATGCGGGTCTCGCGAGTACAGTCATCCGTGGCTCGGACCTCGCGCTGGATTTGCTCCTGCAGAGACTGGAAGGGACCGGCTACGCGCGTTCGGATATGGTGGAAACGCCGGGCCAATTCGCTTCCCGTGGCGGCATCGTTGACGTTTTCCCTCCGGAGGCGGTGCGGCCCATCCGCGTGGAATTGCTGGGCGACACCGTCGAATCCCTTCGTGAATTTGATACCGGCACGCAGCGCTCGGTGGGGCCATTGGAGCGGATCGTCTTTCCACCACTTACAGAGTTTGCGGCTAGCCTCGGCGAAAGTGATTCGGTGAATCCCGCCCTGGAGGCGTGGGGGAAAGAATTCCTCTTCAATCTTGCTCCAAGGTCGTTCGTCATCCTGGAGGAACCGGCGGCGATTCAGGAAGTGATTCCGTTGATACACCAGCGATGGGCGGAAGGCGGAGAGAATGAAGATCGTGAAACAGACGAGACGCCACATCTCTTCACCGGCGATGATTTCAACGCAGAGCTGGAGAATCATCAAAGATTGATTCTGGAACAACTATCGCTTGACGCAACCGCGCCACCGGCGCGAAACATTCTCACCCAGCCCACGCAGCGCTATCACGGAAACGTCCCCGCATTTATGACGGAAGCGCGCGCCCGTGTTTCTGCGGGAGACCAGGTGATTGCTTCCGCGGCGACGCTTGGGGAGCTGGAACGCCTCGCGGATCTTTGCCACGAATATGAATTGCCCTACCGCCTCGCGGAGGTCGGCGAGACACCCGCCGATGCGCGCCTGGCAGAAGATTCCACGGCGGGTTCCGTTCCCGCGCTCGTCCTGGCTCGCACACCCCTGCAGAGCGGAGTCGCATTTCCTGAGTGCCGGCTCACGTTTTATGGCACAGCGGACCTGTTCGACTCGCACGCTGGTGCGCCCTCCAAGTCTCGCGCCAAGACGGCCAGTTTCCTCAGTAATTTTGCGGAGTTGAAGCCCGGCGACTTCGTGGTCCACGTCGACCACGGCATCGGCCAATTTGAGGGTTTGAAGCAATTGAGAACCAATACTGCCACCGGCGAATTCATGTTGCTTCGTTATGCCGAAGATGCGCGTCTGTACGTTCCACTCTCGCGCATGGACCTCGTGCAGGGTTACCGCGCCATGGAGGGCGACCCACCGTCGCTCGACAAGTTGGGCGGCACAGCCTGGGCTACGCGCAAGGCGCGAGTGAAGAAGTCACTCGTTGAGATGGCGGACCAGCTTTTGAAGCTTTATGCGGCAAGGAAAGTAAGCGGCGCGCATGCGTTTCCGCCGGACACCCCCTGGCAAAAAGAATTCGAGGATGCCTTCGAGTTTGTAGAGACGCCAGACCAACTGGCAGTGATTGCCGACCTCAAGCGCGATATGGAAAAGCCCGTCCCTATGGACCGCCTCTTGTGCGGAGACGTAGGCTACGGCAAGACAGAAGTAGCCATGCGCGCGGCATTCAAGGCGATCATGGACGGCAAGCAGGTTGCCGTTCTTGCTCCGACCACCGTGCTCGTCTTTCAGCATTACGAGACTTTCCGGCGGAGGTTTGCCGCGTTCCCCGCGCGGATTGAAATGCTCAGCCGGTTTCGAACTCCCGGGGAGCAAAAGAAGTCACTCGAGTTGATCGAGTCAGGCAAGGCTGACATCGTCATCGGCACTCACCGGATCCTCTCCCGTGACGTCCACTTTCATGACTTGGGGCTGCTGGTGGTCGA
This sequence comes from Terriglobia bacterium, assembly GCA_041476305.1. Classification (GTDB taxonomy): domain Bacteria; phylum Acidobacteriota; class Terriglobia; order Acidiferrales; family UBA7541; genus DASTCZ01. The sequence continues at coordinate 1,598 of JBGOTC010000102.1, read as the reverse complement.
CGAGGAGCAAAGATTTGGTGTCGCCCATAAAGAGCGGATCAAAGAGCTTCGCAGGGACGTTCACGTGTTGACGCTTTCCGCCACTCCGCTGCCGCGCACTTTGCACATGTCCATGATGGGGTTGCGCGATCTGAGTGTGATTGAGACCCCGCCGAAGGATCGTCTTGCTATACAAACCGTCGTGGCGCCCTTTGAAGAGGGTTTGGTTCGGCGCGCCCTTGATGAGGAGTTGGCTCGAAAGGGGCAGGTCTATTTCATCCACAACCGTGTCGAGTCGATCTATGCCATTGCCGCGCTCATTCAGAAACTTGCGCCCAAAGCGCGAGTCGTGGTGGGGCACGGTCAAATGGGGGAGCGCGAACTGGAGTCCGTCATGCTCAAATTCATGCACGATGAAGCAGACGTACTCGTTTGCACCACGATTGTGGAAAACGGGATGGATATCCCGCGCGCCAACACCATTATCATTAATCGCGCCGACCGGCTGGGCCTTTCCGAGCTCTACCAACTCCGCGGGCGAGTAGGGCGGTCGAACCAGCGGGCCTACGCATACTTGTTGGTGCCTCCGGGCGTGACCATCTCTCCCATCGCCCGGAGGCGACTTTCCGCGCTAAAGGAATTCAGCGAGCTGGGCGCCGGCTTCCGGATTGCGGCGCTCGACCTGGAGCTTCGCGGGGCCGGCAATCTGCTGGGGCGCCAGCAACACGGCCATATCAACGCGGTCGGATTTGACCTCTATTCCAAGATGTTGGAACGCGCGGTGAGCGAGCTGCGCGGGGAAGTCTCCACTCCCGATCTGCGTGCGACAATCAACCTTGGAGTCGATGTACGCATCCCACCAGAGTACATTCCGAGTGAGAACTTGCGCCTAAGCTCGTACAAGCGCATAGCGGAGATCGGCACCGAAGAGCAGTGCGTGGAGGCATTGCGGGAGATGACGGATCGGTTCGGCGCGCCGCCGCCCGCCATCCACAACCTTCTCGAGTATGCCCTCTTGAAGGCGACTGCGGAGAGCATGCTGGTCCAATCGATTGAACGGAAGGCAAATCAAGTGGCGGTAAAGTTTCATTCGGAGACGCCCGTCAAACCGGAGCGCGTGGTGGCTCTCCTTCGCAAGCGGCAGGGTCTTCGCATGGATCCGAGCGGCGTCCTCTGGATGGAGATGGAACGGGGCGGGGGCACGTTGACCCGAGGGGTCCGGAACGTGTTGCTGCAACTACAATCGTAGGGATACAATGATAAGGGGGGAGTTATGAAATTCCGCTGGTTGGTTTTTGGATTTGCTTTGGTGTGTGGTGTCGCTCTTGGTCAAACTCAAACTCAGACACAGACGCGGCCGCCTGCTGGTACGCCACCTGCGCCTCCAGCGCCAGTAGCTCCTGCTTCCCGTCCGTCGTCGACCCCCGCGCGTGGCAAGATCGTCGAAGAAATCGTCGCCCGAGTCAACAATTCCATCATCACCTCCGCAGACTACGAGCGTTCAAAGACTGAACTGATTGACGACGTTCGACGAGAATGCACCACCGAACACTGCACGCAGGAGCAATTCGAGAAGACCGTCAGGGAAAAACAGAAGGATGTCCTGCGAAACCTGATCG
>JBGOTC010000101.1:0-8955 GCA_041476305.1 Terriglobia bacterium | reverse complement strand
GCGCTCGACTTGAGAACCGATTCCAGCTTTGCGAATGATTCAGGGAAGACCAGGACTTCGACCATGCCGGTGGGGTCCTGCAGCGAAAGGATGGCCCAGCGGGCGCCGCGCCGAGAGCGCATGGCGCGAATGGAAACGATGATGCCCGCGACGGCCACTTCTTCGCCGTTGCGGCGCGTCTCGAAGGTGCCGAGTTCGACGGCGCGGAGGTCGCGGAGGCGGTCGGCATATTTGGAAAGGGGGTGGCCGCTGACATAGAAGCCGAGCGTGGCGAATTCGCCGGCGAGGCGCTCGTGTTCCGCCCAAGGTTCCGCCTCGTGGAGCTCGCGATGGAAGGCTTCGGCATGGACGGAACCTCCGAACAAGCCGGATTGTCCGACAGATTTGTGATGGCCCATTTTCTGAGCGGAGGTGATGGCTTCGTCCATGGTGGCGAGCAACCGCTCGCGGGCGCCGAGGGTATCCATGGCTCCGGACTTAATGAGGCTCTCGAGGGCGCGCTTGTTCAGGACACGCGGGTCAACGTCGTCGCAGAAATCATAAATTGTCTTGAAGCCGCCGAGACGCACGCGAGATTCCAGGATGGCGCGCGCCGTTCCCTCCCCAACATTCTTGATGGCCGCCAGGCCAAAGCGGATGGCTTCTCCCACGGGAGTGAAATTCAAGTCGCTGGAATTCACATCGGGCGGGAGAACGGTGATGCCCATGCCGCGGGATTCATTAATGTACTTCACGACCTTCTCAGTGTTCCCGGTTTCCGAAGTGAGAAGGGCGGCCATGAATTCCACGGGAAAGTGGGTTTTCAGGTAGGCGGTCTGATAGGCCAGAAGGGCGTAAGCGCAGGAATGTGACTTGTTGAACCCGTAGCCCGCAAATTCCTCCATCAAATCGAACACGCGCTCGGCCTTCTTGACCGGGAACTTGTTGGCGAGGGCTCCGGCAAGGAATTTTTCGCGCTGCGAAGCCATTTCTTCGCGCTTCTTCTTGCCCATGGCGCGGCGAAGCAGGTCGGCGCCGCCGAGAGAGAACCCGGCGAGACGGTTGGCAATCTGCATCACCTGTTCCTGATAAAGGATGACGCCGTAAGTCTCCTCGAGGATGTCCTTCAGTTCCGGCAGATCGTAGGTGACTTTTTTCTTGCCATGCTTGCGCGCGATGAAGTCATCCACCATGCCGCCCTGCAGCGGGCCGGGGCGGTAGAGGGCGTTGAGGGCGGTCAGGTCTTCAAAGCGCGAGGGCTGGTAGCGGCGCAGGACGTCGCGCATCCCGTGAGATTCAAATTGAAAGATGGCGGTGGTTTCGCCGCGTGCAAAGAGGCTGAAGGTGGGCGCGTCGTCGAGGGGCAGGCGGTCCAGCTCGACTTTCTGGCCGCGGTTTTGGGCGATGAGCTTCACGGTGTCGTCGAGGACCGTGACCGTGGTCAGGCCGAGAAAATCGATCTTGAACAGGCCGAGCCGCTCAAGAGCCTTCATGTCGAACTGCGTCGTGATTTCGTCGCGGTTGGTCTTGTAAACAGGCACGAGGTCCGTGAGGGGCCGTGGAGAGATCACGACACCGGCGGCATGAGTGGAGGCGTGGCGCGAAAGTCCTTCCAGGCGCTGCGCAATGGCGAACAGATCCTTGACGCGCGCGTCGCTCTCAATGGCCTGCCGAAGCTGCGGCGTTTGTTCGAGCGCATCTTTCAACTTGATGTTGAGAGTGAGGGGGATCAGCTTCGCGAGACGATCCACTTCCCCGTAAGGCATGTCCATGGCGCGGCCGACGTCCTTGATCGCGGCTTTGGCGGCCATGGTGCCGAAGGTGATGATCTGCGAGACATTTTCCTGGCCGTACTTCTCAGTGACATATTGAATGACTTCGCCGCGGCGACGCATGCAGAAATCAATATCAATGTCGGGGAGTGAAATGCGTTCCGGGTTCAGGAAGCGCTCGAAGAGCAAGCCATATTGCAGAGGATCCACGTCGGTAATCTTGAGGGCAAAGCTGACCAGACTTCCGGCGGCGGAGCCGCGGCCGGGGCCTACGGGGATGCCCTGGGCGCGGGCGTAGCGGATGAAATCCCAAACCACCAGGAAAGTGCCGGGGAATTTCATGCGCTGGATCATCTTGATTTCAAATTCAAGGCGCGATTCATATTCGGAAATCGGACGGCGGAGGGTGCCTGCGGCGGCGCGCGCTTCCAGGACCGGCACGCGTTCCGCGAAGCCGGCGCGAACAATGCGCTCAAAATAACTGTCCGGCGTCTCTCCCGGGGGAATCTGGAATTCCGGGAGGGGATTGGAAATCTGTTCGAGGCGGACGTTGCAGCGCTCGGCGATGGACCAGGTGCGTTCGAGTGCCTCCGGCAAATCGGCAAAGACACGCGCCATTTCAGCGGCGGTCTTGAAATAGAACTGATCGGTCGGGAACTTCATGCGAGCCGTGTCGCTCATGGTCTTGCCGGTCTGAATGCAGAGCAGGACTTCCTGAGCGCGGGCGTCGGCCTGGGTGAGGTAGTGGCAATCATTGGTGGCCACGAGGGGAATGCCGCTCTCCTTGGAAAGCCGGACGATATCCGGATTAATCTTTTTCTCGATGTCCAGGCCCTGATCCTGCACTTCCAGGAAAAAATTATTTTTGCCGAAGATGTCGCGGAGGCGATAGGCGGCCTCCTGCGCCTTGTTGTATCCGCCTTCGATGAGCGATTCATTGACTTCCCCACTGAGGCAGGCGGAGAGGGCGATCAACCCTTTGCTGTGTTTGGCGAGGAGTTCGTGATCGATGCGCGGCTTGTAGTAAAACCCTTCCAGGAATCCAGCGGAAACCAGTTTGATCAGGTTTTGATAGCCTTCCGCGTTCTCACAGAGCAAAACAAGATGGTTTGTTCCGCGGTAACCGGGTTCAGCGGCCATTTCGCGGCCATTCGCTTTTCCCGGTCCGCCATTGGGGCGGCCTTTCGAGGAATCGCTGCCGCGGTCAAAGCGGCTCCCCCGGGCGACATAGACTTCGCAGCCGATAATCGGCTTCACATTGCGGGCGGTGGCTTCGTGATAGAGGTTCTGCGCGGCGAAAAGATTGCCGTGGTCGGTGACGGCGACGGCGGGCATGCCTCTGCGGGAAGCTTCCTCCACGAGGGACTTGATCTCACAAGCGCCGTCGAGAAGGGAGAAGTCCGTGTGCAGATGAAGATGGACGAAGCGTGGGTCAGATGGCATGGAGGCACACATTCTATTCCCGTCCGAAAGGTTTGGCTACCCGGTTGAGCGCGCTATCGTTTGCGTTTCGCGGACTTCTTCGACTTCTTCACCGGCCGCTCTTGCCTGGATGATTTCTTTGCAGAAGACTTCGCCGGTTTCTTCGGCGGCGGCGCGGGCTTCGGGGGCGCCTGCTTTGTCGCGGGAGCAGGCGGCGCGGATTTTGCCGGGGCAGCGGACTTTACCGCCGTGTCGGGTGCAGGCTCCAGCTTCGCCGCCTTTCCAGCTTTCGCAAGTTTTTTCTTTTCCACTTTCTCGGGCTTCTTTGGCTGCTCCTTGATTCCCGAAAGTTTTCTCAGCACCTTGATGCGGTCTTCGGGAGTCTTGCCGCGCCCGGCAAGCTGAAGATTGAAAAAGTCCTCGATAACTTTGTCGAATTTGGGCCCACGCGCCATCCCCAGTGTTTCGAGCTCGGCGACCGCGGCGGGCAGGTTGGCGCGCAGGGGGCGCCATTTTTGAAAGTAAGCGCGGAGTCTGGCCTTGGCTTTCGTGTTTGAAGATTCCGCAAGGATGTAAGCAAGCAAGTCGAGTGGCGATTTCTCGAGCAGGTTAAAAGTGTCGCGCGGCGCCTTCATCTTCCTGCTGATGAGCAGCTTCACGAACTTCTTCCCTTCCGCCTCAAGTTTGAGGACAGCGGCGATATCGGCAGCGCGATATTTCAAGCGGTGGAGAATCGCGCTTTGCTCGCGGGACTTCAGGCGGCCGAGGGCGGCGCGCGTGCCGGGGATGAGCAGCCGCGGACGCAGACCGGAGGAAAGCAGTTCCTCGCGCGCGCGGGCGAGGCGCGCGACGGAATCGTAATGCGGATGGCGGCGCGCCAATTTCGGCGAAAAGGCCTCCAGCAGGCCATGAGTTTCCCAGGCTTTCAGGACCGCGACGGCCTTATCCTCGCGAGTAAGCTGGCGGAGTTCGTCGCCGGCCTCCTCCGGCGTGATCTGCTCCTGCAGACCGCGCTCCATGGCGAGGTCAAACCATTCCTTGGTGCGTGTCTCGAGTTTCAGGGTGAGACGCGCGGCAAACCGGAGGGCGCGGAGGAGGCGCACGGGCTGATTCGTGAAGCTGTGGATGGAGAGACCGCGGATTTCGCGCTTTTCAAGATCGGAGAGGCCGTTGGTGGGATCCAGCAGCAGCCCGCGCGAGGCCGGATTCAGGGAAATGGCGATGGCATTGAAGGAAAAATCGCGGCGGCGCAAATCCTCCATGATGGTGGACCAGCGGATTTCGGGAGTGGTGCCCGGGCGAACATAGACTTCGTCTCGCGCGGCGGAAATGCTGCCATCCACGTCCCCGGCGAAGATCAGCTCGGCGCGGCGGAGACGGTCATCTTCCTCCACGATTCTTGCGCCGCTCTTCACGAATTCGTGAATGAGCCGCGTGGGATTCCCTTCCACGGTGAAATCCAGGTCGCGAATGGGCATGCCGGAAATGATGTCGCGGACCGCGCCACCAACAAGATAGACGTTGGAGCCGGTGGTCACGCCGAGTTCCTGTATGCGCAGCAGCACGGCGCGCTGTTCGGCGGATAGGCGGCTCTCCAGCAGAAACATGTAATCGGGCATTCTATTTACCGTCCCCTGCGGAGCGCGGCACGGTTCCCCCGGAGAAGAGATACCATTCAGCGATCCTCCGCGAAATTACCAGATGCTTCCCTGACCCGGCGGCGAAGATGCACGGCACCGCCATTTACGCCCGGGGGTGATGCGCCTTGTAAATGCTCTTCAGGCGATCTTCCAGGACATGCGTATAGATTTGCGTAGTCGAAATATCCGAATGGCCCAGCATCAACTGAACGGAGCGCAGATCGGCGCCCCGCTCCAACATATGCGTGGCAAAACTGTGCCGCAATTTATGCGGCGTGAGTTTTTTTCGCAAGCCAAGAGTGCGGCTAAAGGCCGCCAGAACCTTCCAAACACCCACGCGGCCGAGCCTTGTGCCCTGCCGATTGATAAAGACCTCCGAGGTGGGCGACTCCGGCGCGCGTTTGCGGCTTTTCAAGAGCTTGGGCCGGGCAAGGCGAATATATTTTTCCACGGATTCAAGAGCCTTGCGGCCGATGGGCACCAGGCGTTCCTTGTTCCCCTTTCCGATGCAGCGGATGGACCCCATCCGAAAATCGATGTCGCCGATGCGAAGACCGACAAGCTCGGAAACGCGAAGGCCGCAGGAATAGAGGACATCCAGGATGGCGCGATCGCGCATACCCAGGACCGTCTTCGTATCCGGAAGCGCCAGGAGTTGATCAACCTCCTCCACGGAGAGGTAGGTCGGCAAGGTCTGGCGGATCTTTGGCGATTCGAGATTGATGGTGGGATCACCTTCGACGATGCTATCGGTGACCAGGAAGCGGAAGAAATTACGGATGGTGACCAGGTGGCGCGCGACGGAGCGGCTGTCCAGCCCGCTGCGGTAGAGCGATGCGAGGAAGTCCACCACGTCGTCACGGTTCGCGGCGGCGATGGTGACCTTGCGTTTCTTCAAGAAGGCAATGAACTTTCCAAGGTCGGTCTCGTATGCCTCAAGCGTGTTTAGAGAAAGGCCCCGCTCGATTCGCACATAATTGAGGAATGCCGAAGCTGCTGTGTCGTGCTGCATCAGGCCAAGCCGGCGGGAGCGGCCGCCCCTTTCCTTTGAAATATGATCTCGTGCAATTCGCCGATTTCCGGGGAGCGAAAGATCCAGGTAAGTCCCATGTAGGCGCCGAAGGCCCCGGCGATGGTGGCGATGAGCAGGAGGGTGTCCAGGAGCAGGCTGGGATGAGCTCCGAGATGGACATATTGAACGGCGAGCCAGCACAAGATGCCCATGCAGGCCGAGGCGATGAATGACTTCATTCCCGAAGAAACAATTTCGCGCGCGCCGATGCGTCCATAGCGCTTGCGGAAGATGATGAAGAGCGCGCCGCAATTGACGTACGCGGCAATCGCTGTGGCGAGCGCGGGCCCCCCATTGCGCAACTGAGGGAATAACAGGAGCAGGAAGACGGTGTTCAAGACAATGTTGAGCAGGAGCACGCCGGAGGCGATCCAAACGGGCGTCCTGGTATCCAAGGTGGAATAGAAGGCCTGGACGATGAGCTTCACCGCGGAAATGGCGGGCAAACCCAGGGCATAAAAAATCAGAGCCCAGGCAGTGAGGCGCGTGGACTGTTCGACAAATTGGCCATGCTGGAAAAGGACACGGATGATCGGTTGACGGAGCATGATGAGTCCGATGGCCGCGGGAATCGTAATGAAAGAAACGATGCGCATGGAAAAGCCGAGCGTCCGTTTGAGTGAATCGAAATCCATGGTCTTCGCCTGCTGGGACATCATGGGCAAAATGGCGGTGGCCACGGCGATGGCATAACTTCCGAGGACCAACTGCATGATGCGGTCGGCGTAGTACAGCGCGGTCACGCTGCCGGCGGGCATGCGCTGAGACGTCAAGAAAATTGTGTACACATAGAAATTGAGTTGAGCAACGCCCAGCCCAAATACGCCGGGGAGCATCATCTTGCCTACCCGGCGAACGGCGGGATGGCGGAACGAAACGCCGAATTTAAAGGTCATTCCCCGCCGCACGAGTTGCGGAAGCTGAAGCAAAAACTGGAGCAAGCCGCCAATGACCACTCCCACGGCGAGAGCGACGGCGGGCGATTCAAAACGCCGCCAAACAATCGCGGTGGAAAAAACGATAATCCCAAAATTGGAGACGGCGGGAGTCACAGCAGGCAAAGCAAACACGCGGAAGCAATTGAGGATCCCCATACACAGCGCGGAGAGACCCAGAAAGAAAATAAAGGGAAAAATAATCCGGTTGAGCTGAATGGCCTGCGCCCACTGCACCTGATCGTGGCCCATCAAGGTGAAAAGGCGGATGACGACGGGAGAAAAAATCATGCCCAGGACGGTGATCACCGCCAGGATGACGGCGAGGGTCCAAAAGAGACGGTTTGCAAAGTCCCAAACTTCTTCGCGGGATTTTTCCTCCTTGTAGCCGGAGAAAACAGGAACAAACGAGCCCGAGAGAGAGCCCTCGGCAACCAGGCGGCGCAGCAAATTGGGAATGCGGAAGGCCAGATAAAAGGAGTCGGAGAGCGTCGAAGTGCCGAGAAGCACCGCCACACGCTGATCCCGGACGTAACCCAAGACCCGGCTGGTGAGGGTGGCCAGCGTAATTACGGAAGTAGATTTGAGGATTTGTTTTTTTTCGGTCAAGAGTGGCTGGCTCCCGCCCTAAGCCACTTAGATTCAGTCACTTACGGACTTCCAATTGCTTAACATAACATATTCCCCCCTCCTTTGCAATTTTGGGGTGTAGTTTGCGAACAGTTGGAAGGGCGAGCCTTGCGGGGCCCCGGCCAAATCATCATACTAGCAGTAGTGGTTGTCGTTTGAGCCGGCCTGCCCCTTCTCTGGTGAGAAAGAAATGCTGTGGCGATCTCTTTTAACGCTTATTGCAGTTGTGATGCCAGCGGGAATGTGCGCCACGGCGCAAACGGCCGTGAGCCCCGACGAGCGGAAGCTTCTTGCGTTGGTCAATCTGGAGCGCGAAATAGCGGGAATCCCGAAACTGGCCTTGAACGAACATCTGTCCAAGTCATCGCAGGGGCATGCAATCCGAATGGCACAGCAGGCGAGGCTCTCCCATCAATTTGACGGCGAACCAGTGTTGAGCGAGCGCATTGGCGCGACGGGACTGCGATTCGACACCTCGGCGGAGAATGTGGCCAGCGCCTACTCGGTGGAGGAAGCCCACGAGGCGCTGATGAAATCCGCGCCGCATCGCGCGGCGATATTGAACGGGGAGTACAACGCCGGGGGAATGGCAATCATCGCGCACGGGGATGAACTCTACGTGGTGGAGAATTTTTCGCGTGTGATTCCAGCGTACACGGCGTCACAATTCCGGGACGCGGTGATCACGGCGGTAAACAAGGAGCGGAGGTCACATGGGAGTCTGGCAGTCGACGCGAGGGCGGACTCCAAACTGGATCAGATTGCCTGCTCCAACAATCCCGACGCGCAGCAGGTGATCGCCTCGATCCACGACGTGAGCGACGTGGTGATTTACACGACGTCGGTTCCGGAGAGGCTTCCGCAGTATATGCAAAAGGCGACGATGGAATCGAAGGTGAAGAGAATGATCCTGGGAGTCTGTTTCGTTCCAAACAGGGATCAGGGCTACGCCAATTTCCGGGTTGTGGTGGCGATGTTTGCGACGATCTATTGACGGGGAGCGCGGGCGAACGTTCGATGAAAAAGCAAGCGGCAGCTTCGACACTCAAGAAAGTCGTCGTCGTGCTTTCGGACAAGAGCGCCATCAACGGCTACTTGAGCGCCGCGCGGCTTGGACAGACGGAAACATTTGATTTGCTTACCCAGGATGGCGAACACCGGGAGATTTCTCTTGGCGACGTGCGCAGCGTTTACTTCGTCCGGGAATTCACGAGCAATTATGAACCGGAGCGCAAGGCGTTTTTGAGCCGGCCGAAGCTCGATGGGCTGTGGGTTCGATTGAAATTCAGCGACAGCGACGTCCTGGAAGGCGTGGTCCCCAATGATTTGCTGGTGATGTTGGATTCGGGCGTGCACATTACACCGCCAGATTTGCACGGCGACACTCTGAGAATGTTTATTCCGCGCTCAGCGCTGACAGAAATGAAAGTGCTGGGCGTGGTCGGGATTGCGCGCAGGAAATCGGCGGCGGCCGCAGCCGCGGCAGGAGCGGCTCAGCCGCGCCT
>JBGOTC010000100.1:0-9020 GCA_041476305.1 Terriglobia bacterium | reverse complement strand
GTATTCCGCCAGGACAATGCGCGTGCTGCCGAATGTATTTGTTTCAATGATATCCGCGCCCGCTTCCAGATACTTCTTGTGAATGCCGGTGATGACGTCGGGCCGCGTGAGCACCAGGTTTTCATTGCAGCCTTCCAGAATGGGACCGCCGAAATCCGCCGCGGTGAGCGATGCTTGCTGCAGCATGGTGCCCATCGCGCCGTCGAGCACGAGGATGCGATCTTGCAGCAATTCGTTCAGCAGACGCGATTGTTCGGTCAAATTTGGCATGTTTATGGATTGCCCGGTCGCCGCATGGCCGGCCCGCGCGTGTGGCGCGCCCGCCGATGCGGAAAGTTCTGCCCCTGAGGATTGTTCCTTACGTGGAGTAAAAGGTGTGTTGGTCTGATTATCCTCCTTATTGAAAGTGCCAACAGCTCAAGATTCTCGTGCGGCTACTTGCATCCCATTATTCCGCGTCAACTCCGATAAAATCAATTTCGCCCGCGGCGGGCACAAGCCCCGCCTCCGCGCCGCGGCGAAGCAATTCGCGAACCGCCTTGCGCCCCTCTTCGCCATACCCAAGCGTCCAGCGATTGACATACATGCCCACAAACTGGTCGGCGACCTCTGTTTCCATGTCGCGCGCGAACTGCATGGCGTAATTGAGTGCGGCTTCGCGGTGTTCAAGAGCATAGCTGACGCTATCGCGGATGGCCTTGGCGATGCGCCGGCCGACTTCCGGCCCCAGCGCGCGCCGCACGGCGTTGCCGCCCAGCGGCAGCGGCAGTCCGGTCTGCTCCTGCCACCATTGGCCCAGGTCCACCACGCGGTGGAGCCCCGCCTGCGGGAACATCAGCTGCCCTTCATGGATCAGAAGTCCGGCGGGAACGGCGCCATCTCGCACGGCCTCCACAATCTTGTCAAAGGGGATGACCACCGGCTCAAACGCCGGCTCAAAGAGCTTGAGCGTCAGAAATGCCGTGGTGCGCAATCCGGGCACGGCGATTCGCAGTCCTGCCAGGTCTTCGCGCCGCAATGGTTTTTGCGATACGACCAGCGGGCCATAGCCCTCGCCGAAGCTCGCGCCACAATCGAGGAGCGCGTATTTTTTCTTCAAGAGCGGGTAGGAGGCAAAGCTCACCGCCGTGACGTCATAGGTCTCGGTGTCCGCGGCGCGGTTCAGCGTCTCGATATCCGCGAGGATGTGGCTGAATTTCAGCCCGTCCGTCCGGACTTTCTGCGTCGCCAGCCCATAGAACATGAAGGCATCGTCGGAATCCGGCGAATGCGCCAGCTTGATGTCCATGGTGCGGGTCGTGGCTTGCTTGCCGGTCATTTGTTTTGCCTGTCTCAGACCTGGCTCCCGGTCATTTGATGCTGGAAACAGCATGAAGAGTTCGTGTCGCCCTCCGTTAACACGGGAGGGGAACATCCGCATGAGCCAGCCAACGGGGGAACGTTTGCTACGCGGAACGGGTTTCCGAAACAGCTCGAAAAGTATTTTCTTTGATCGCTGACGAAAATCAGATTAGCACATCGCGGGCGGTTCTCAAAATTCCGCCGCGCGGTCACTCGAGATTGCCCCATACGGCATTTTTCTGCCAAGCCGCATCCAATGTCTTGGGGATGTACCAATTGAGTTTGGGGGGTTGTCATGAAGAAGAACACCAACGCATGGAAGAACACAGTATCCCTGGCCATCCTGGCGCTTGCGGTATTGGGCCTGGTGGCTCAGGGGGTTGTTGCAAGCCCGCAGACCCGATCAGCCCAGAGCCGGCAAGCGTTCGGGACCTGGCTGGACAAGCAGGTCCGCCATGAAATCGGCATGCTGACCAGGTATGGGGTCTTTGAATACATCGACTACAGCATCCAGGGAACTGAAGTCACTTTGAAAGGCCAGGTGATCAATCCGACCACCAGGACCGAGGCCGTGACTTCGGTGAACAGGATTGAGGGTGTGACGCGCGTTGTGGACGCCATCACCGTCCTTCCCGCATCACAATACGACGCCCAGATCCGCCGGGCGGAGTTTCTGGCGATTTTCTCCGACGGGGCGCTCGGTCAATACGCGATGGGCGTGGTTCCGGATATCCATATCATCGTGAATCACGGCAATGTGACGCTGGAAGGCAAGGTGGATAGCGAGGGGGACCGCAACATCGCCACCCTGCGCGCCAATTCTGTTTCGGGCGTGTTTTCGGTGACGAATAACTTGCGCGTCGAGTAATTCAGGCGCGCAAACTTTCTCTCAGAGGTTTCCCGCGGACCCGGCTCAGCCGGGCCCGCGGTGTTTTTCGGCCGTCACTTTGTCGCCGGGGCGGCGGCCTGCTTTTTCACCCACGCGGCGATGTCTTCCACCACTTCCAGCAGGATGTGATTCGCCGTCGCATATTCGGCTCCCGTCGCGCGTCCCGTGACCGGCATGAACAGATGGTTCAGTGTCGGATAGGATTTCAGCGTGGCGTTGGGTTTGCCGCCAAGCGCCTTTTTCCAATTGTCGAAGTCCAGCATGCTCACCTGGACGTCTCTTTCCCCCTGGAGAATCAGGATGGGAATTCTTAGCGATGCCGCAAGTTGCGGCGGATTGTAATTTCGCAGGTCAAGAAAATATTCCGCCGGAGCCTTGACTCCCAGGAATTGGACCATCGTCCCGGGTTTCAAGTTTGGATCCTCAATCGCTTTCTTTTCCGCTTCCGCGCGGTCAATGGCCTGTTGACCTTCCGGGGTGATGGCGCCGGAGAGGCTCACCTGGAAGCGTGTTTGTTCAACGACCATGTCTTCCAATGGACGCGTACTGCCCGCCAAAAGAATCAAACCTGAAATCTGGGGATCGCCAGCGGCGATACGCGGACCAACATATCCCCCCAGACTGTGTCCGGCTACATAAAGGTGTTTGGAATCAATTTCCGGGAGCGTCGCCAGTAGAGCGACGGCGGCGCGCGCGTCCTCTTCGGTCTCTTGCTTCACTGTGAATCCTGCCGGATTCGCCGCGATCTGCGGTCCGTATTGGCGCGTGCGCTTCACGTACCGCAACACGGCGATACCGCGACTCGCAAGCCCCCATGCAAGATCCTTGAATCCCTTATTGGAGCCGATGGTTTCATCCTGGTCGCCCGCGCTCGATCCGGACCCATGGACAAAAACTACAGCTGGGAAAGGACCTGTGCCCTTGGGCAAAGTCAGCGTTCCAGACAATGCCCAGGGAGCCGAGCCAACTGTGACGCTGCGCTCCGTGAAAGAATCCTGTTTCGCGTAATCGGGAGCAACCCATGGAGAAGAATGAGGAGTGCCGCGCAGCCCCACCAACTTTTGCTGCGCGTCAAACGCAAACATGTAATCCGCTTGCATTCGGGAGAACTTGCACACCAGGTGGACCACGGAGACTCCCTGAATCTGCTCCGACCGCGCCGATTCAATCGCAACGAAATCCCCGAACAGTGCGAGAGCGCTATCCCAGCTGGCAGGCAGCTTATCCAGGGGTAGCACAGCAGCCAATTGCGCGCCGAAACGCGCTTCCACAGCCTCAAATTTCCTTGCAGCAAAATTAGAGATGATTTCCCGGGCCAAAGCTTCGTTTGTCTGCGGCGCGGTAGTCTGCGCGATGATCGCGGATGAAATCGCCGCACAGATTCCCAGCGCCACGACCAAGACGACAGTCTCAACTTTGAGTAGTCGCATATTCAGTCCCCGGCCCGAATTGCCCACGCACGGAATACGGTCAGCCTGCCTAGAAGGTTTCACAAGCTGGGAGGAAGCACAAGCCGCGGGAAGCGAAGAGCGGGGCTCCAATCTAGAGAGCGATATCTGCCTGAAGCCTGCGAGCTTCGGCCGTAGTGATAATATTCTTGTCCACCAACAATTGCAGGAGCATTTCAAACCGCTCCGCAGGATCGAGCCGCGGTGGTTTTTCACCCAGAGGAGCCGGACGGCCCCGAATAACATCGGCCTGCCTGGATTCCTCCGCCATCCAATGATGGAGACGCTCTCTCTGTTCCGGTGAGATGTCCGTGAAAAGGATGCCCATGCCAAGGCCCGGGTGGGCGTAAACCACCTGGCCGTCTCCCTCGAAAACTTCCTTGCCCTTGAAGAGTTGTATCCGCAAAAGAGTTTGCGCCGGGAAGCAGTTTAGAGAGTCAATATAGCACCCGGTCTTGCTGCTATCGCTCATGCGTCCGGTAATGCGGGAGCCGGCCTGCAGCTCAATCAATTCCGCCGCCAGAGAGAGAGGCACGCGCGCGGCTCCACGCCTGTCAACAGCTTCCGCAACGTGTCCTGCATTTCGGCGGCCGCCACTTGGTCTTGGTATCCTTGAATCTGACATGATCCTCATCCTCCAAACCCGGCTCCCCGAGGAGCCTATCCATCCTCAATGGTTCCGTTGGCCCCCCGGCTAATCTTTCTGCGTGAGCTTCTTCAACTCTCGCAACACTTGATCGGATTCGGAGTGGGAAAGGATTCCCTTGTGCGTCAATATCTTGATCAACTTGTGCAACACTCCCGGCTCAACCTCTCCTCCACTCGCTAAACGCGTGCCGACTGTTGCCGCTTTTACTTCACCAAAAGTTCCTCCGGAGAGCTCGACGGCCCAGCCCATGAGCAGCAATTGTTGTTCCTGCGTGAGTTTTGAGAACGCCAAGCCCATTCCCAGGCCCTGTTTGGAGTACTTGACCTCTGCCTCAACCTGAAACAGTTGTCCCTCGCGTGAGATCCGCGCGAGAACGGGAGTGCCCACTGGGAACACCGTCATTACATCAACGTAACAGCCCCCCAGCCCGAGATCGGTCACACGGCCGTTGACCTTGGCATGCGCATTTGGCTCTTCGATCTCACCGTCCAGGTTTACGCCAATGCGCAAATCTTTCCGTCGGTCGGACTGCTCGACAGAAGTGATTGTGCCGACTTTGCGTGGCACTTCCAATGCATCCGCCATGCCTGTGGTTTTCCTGAGTTCCGGGAGGGGGAACCGCTGCCCCACAGTGGTGGGCGGCGGTTTACGGAAGCAGATTCAATTCTCCAACAGGATGCCCATCCTTGCAAGGGCACCGGAGAATTTAACAGCGGATGAGTTACGCCACACCGGCCTTGGTTTGAAGTGGTTGGGCGGCGGCGTCATTCCACGAACGTGATGAGGCCCTTCCTGCTATCGAACCGATGACGACTCGTTGATCAGCGGGTCGGAAGACGTCGCGGGGGCGCCTTGCTTATCCGCCCCGCGCATTCTTCCTGTGGAATCGAGGAAGAAGGATCGCACCCCCGTCTTCCCATAGGCGTTCGGCGTCGCCGACAACTCAAATTGCGACTCTTTCTCATTTTCACCGGCGGGCACGACGCGGTATCGCACCGTGTATCCACCGCCGCGGCCGGCGGCCAGGTCGCCATTGAGGAGCCCGGCCGCTTCGGGTGAAATGCCCTCTTTCGGGGCCGGACCCAGTTGCGCCAGTGAGTCCGGCATCTTGTTGAACGCGGCGCGGTAGATATTGATCGCGGTGGCCATTCTCCGCATGGCTGCCAAGGCTTCGTCCTCGCGCGCTTCCAGATCTTGCGCGGCCCACTGCTTTTGAAGTTGCGGCAAATCAAGCATCAAGATGCCGATGGAAATCAGCTTCCAGCCGCCCGATCCAAGCACCATTCCGAACTCGGTCTTGCGTTCCGGCGCCAACTCCACATTCACGAATCCCAGGTTCTGATCGATCCGCGCGGCGCCAAGGTTGATCTGCAATGTGAAGGAAGGCGTCTCACACTGCACCAGCATTCGCCCGCCATCGGCCGGAGAGAGCAGCGGCTTCCCGGCGTCCTGTACTTGCGTTACTCGCTGCACCAACGCCAACTGTTGCGCGGGAGGGAGGTCGCGAAAGTAGGCTGCGTTCGTGGCGGTCAGGAATTCCGAGAATTTCGCTGCATCCTGGCGGCACGCGGCAACGAACATGTTGGCAAGGGTTGTGGTTGGGCTTGTCGGGCTCACGGATGGCGGAGCAGATTGCGCGCCGGCGATTGCCGGAAGAGCGAGCAGAAGTGAAATGATTGTGGCGCGCCTACGCATTTTCTCTCGGGATGTCATGCCGCACAGGCCCCCAATCCTCACGCCTTCGCCCTCCCGAGGATCGCCGCCAGTTCTTGCGTGAATTTCGACCTCGGCATGATTTCGCTGCAGCCCGCCGCCCGCGCCTCTTCCGCCAGCTCTGTTTGCACATGAGAGAGGAAGGCCACCACCGGAGTTTGGTTGCCTGCATCCCGCAGCCTGCGCAGGGCTTCGAGCGCCCCCGCTTTCGCGTTCAGGTCCAGGAGGATCAAGGCCGGCTTGGCGAGCGCTTTTTCCAGGAGCGAGTCCACCGTGCCGGTCGCTTCCAGTTCAACGCCGGTGTGGCGGGCCGTCTCCGCGATCTTCGCGAGGAAAAATACATCCTCCACCATGACAACTACTTTTCCCATTGGGGCTCCCGGTCCGGCCTTCCTATTATGACTCGACTTGAGCGCCATTGGCGCACCGAATGGCGGGCCGCCGCTTTTCGACATCGGCGGCCAACTTGCTGTATAACAAATCGATTGCCACGGGAGGGAATGCATGGCGCCTCAGCGGTCAACTTCGAATCTACCCGGCCTCAGCCTGATGGAACAGACCCCCATCATCATCGAAAAGATTCTGCTCGATGTCCCGGACTCCACGTTGGCCTGGAAGCCGGCGAAGGACCGCTGGTCCATCGGCGAAGTGCTGGCTCATCTGACGGAGGTCGAGCAGGTCTTTCGGGAGCGCACCCGGCTCATGGCGCAGGAAGAAATGCCCAAGATCGCGAGCTATGACCAGAATGCCGCGTATGCCGCGGGCAACTATTCCACCGAAGGCGGCCGTGAACAATTGAAGAAGTTTTGCCACGAGCGCGACCGCTCGCTCTCTCTGCTGCGCTATTTGCCGGAGGCCGCGCTCGGCCGCGCGGGCCAGCATTCTGAAATTGGCCGCATTACGATTTCCGAATTGATGAACGAGTGGGCCTTCCACGACCTCGGCCACATCAAGCAGATCTCGGAACTCTACCGCGCCAGTCATTTCTATCCGAAGATGGGCGGATTCAAGACCTATTACACCGTGAATCCCTGAACGCATCGCGACCAGTCTCCAGAAAACTAATGAATCGCCTCGCCACTCGACTGCTTTCGGCATTTGACACCCTCGCCAAAAGCGCGCTCGACCTGGCAGCCCTTGATTCGCATGCCCGGGACACTGCGGCGGGCGAAGAGCAGATTCGTGCGGAAGTAAATCACTTAGTCGCGCAGGGATTACTGCGGGAGGAACCTGCGGGGTTTTCGCGCACGGAGGACGGCCGCCTTGCCATCGCGGGGCCGCGCGAACTGACAATCTATTCCCGGCCGGGGTGCCACTTGTGCGAAGAAGCGAAAGCGCACATTGCGCCGCTGCTCTCGCGATTCGGCGCCCAGCTTCACGAAATCAACATCGACGCCGATCCTGTCCTGCGCGCCCGGTATAACGACGATGTGCCGGTGCTATTCCTCGGCCCACGCAAGGTCGCCAAGCACAAAGTGAACCTCGATCAGCTGAAGCGCCAACTCGAACGCGCGAAATAGCTTAAGGTTTTAAGCTCTTGCCAGGCTGGTCGCCCGTCCGTCCCTTGACGCGATCGTAGGTCGTCACGCGGCAGGTTGAGCCCAACGCTTCGTTGTAGTAGGTCGGCACTCCCAGTGCCGTGCGGAGTTCTTCGTTGAAGCGCCGCAGGTTTTCCAGATGACTGGCCAGCGCGGGAATCCTTCGCCTATCATCGAATAGGAGAAACTTCTGAAATCCGGCGTCCCAAAGACGAGTGAACTGTGAACCCACCAGCACGGAGGGCAGAATCGTCATCTGAAACTTGCTGTCCGTCGTGCGCCGGAACTCCGCCGCGCATCCATATTTTTCCGCGCGCGCCACTCCGCCGGTGCTGCCGACGGCGAAGCCCGCAGCGTGTAACTTTTCCAAGATCAGAATTGAATCAAAGCGCTCGGTAACGTCCCACATGCTTCAACAGATTAGGCAAGACCGCACAGCTTGTAAAGCTGTGACGGCTTTGCCTCATCCAATTGACTACAGCGCAGCCCTTCACATGTGCGACCTAATTGGTCGTATATGCTAGACTATTCAGGGGTTGGATTTGGCTGCTTAGCAGGGGATTCCCGCCATTCCCTGCCAAACGCTGGGGGTACCGCCTAAGTCGTGGTATCTAAAAAGAATACAGCCGTACTGCCATTGCATCCAATCAGCATCGGCCAGGGCAGGTCGCGGCGGGAGCTTCAGCGGACTTGGCTGGGCCCGCTACCGGACGTTATCGGGGGGAAGGCGCAATTTGATGAGCGCGCTGGGACACTCTCTGTCAGAGGAAGTACTCCGTGGGACGAGTTCGCCCGCGGGGTCGCTCCTCGAATGCATCGGCAACACTCCGCTGCTCCGCTTGACCCGCGTTGGTCGTGAATTTCCCAATATTGAGTTCTTCGCCAAAGCGGAGTGGTTCAACCCCGGCGGCTCGGTGAAGGATCGCGCGGCGTTGGCGATGATTCGCGATGGCGAACGCTCGGGCGCGTTGCATCCCGGCAAGACGATCCTCGACGCCACCAGCGGAAATACGGGGATCGCCTACGCGATGATTGGCGCCTCCCTCGGCTACCCGGTCACGCTCTGCCTGCCGGAGAGCGCTTCATCGGAGCGCAAGCGAATCCTGGAGGCCTACGGAGCGGAGCTTGTTTTCACGCCTGCCGAGGAGGGCTCCGACGGCGCCATTCGGCTTGCGAAAAGCCTTCACGCGGGAGATCCCGCACGCTTCTTCTATCCGGACCAGTACAACAATCCCGCCAACTGGCGTGCTCACTATGAAACGACGGGCGTGGAAATTTTGGAGCAGACACTTGGCAGAGTGACGCATTTCTGCGCCGGGCTCGGAACCACCGGAACATTCATCGGTGTGTCGCGGCGGCTGAAAGAAACCAACCCGCGCATACAGTGCATCAGCCTGCAGCCGGATTCCGGCTTTCACGGATTGGAAGGGTGGAAGCACATG
>JBGOTC010000099.1:0-9055 GCA_041476305.1 Terriglobia bacterium | reverse complement strand
TTTTGATTACGGAACACTGTGCTCTTCCGAGCAGGCCATCGTCGTGGAGGAGCCGGTCCGCGATGCCTCGCTTGCGGAGTGCCGCAAGCAGGGCGGCTACTTCCTGAATGAGGAGGAGATGCGCCGCGTTTCCGATCTGATTTTCCCCGGCGGCTCGCACGCGCCCAGCCCAAAGCTTGTGGGGCGCCATGCGACGCACATCGCGGAGCTCGCGGGGGTCAAAGTCCCGCCGGAGACCCGCGTGCTGATCGCGCGGTTGGACGCTGTCGGACGCCAGGTCCCGCTCTCCGCGGAGAAACTTTGTCCGGTGCTGGCCTTTTACTCCGTTCCGACGCTTGCGGCGGGGATTGACATCTGCACGCAACTGCTGCGATTCGGCGGGCTGGGCCATACCGCGGCAATTCACTCCAAGGATGAAGCTGCGGTGCGCGAGTTCGGGGTAGCCGTTCCGGCGTTTCGCGTTTGCGTTAATACCGCCTCGACACACGGTTCCGTCGGTTACTCCACAAACCTTTTCCCGGCCATGACGCTGGGCTGCGGCGCGCTGGGTGGAAACATCACCTCTGACAATATTGGCCCGCAGCACCTGATGAATCTGCGGCGCGTTGCCTGGGAATCGCGCGGCGTGGAGCATCGCACAATTCCCGCCGCGGAACGCATGAAGGCGCCGGAGGGCGCGGCGAAGCATGCTGCGCCAGCCGGCATCAGCACAGGAGGCCATTCTGTGGAGAAGTCGTCAGCAGCAAATGTATCGCCAACTATGCCATCGAAGCTGGCAGTGAATCCCGCGGGAGTTCCCGACCGCGCCACGATTGCTCACGCCGTGGAGCATGTGATGGCGCATTTGGGGATTCCACGTGGGGGACAAGCCGGGACGAGCGCCGCGCCTGCAGGGGATTCACCTGTAGCCCAACCCGCTGCGGCGAACCATTCGGCCGCAAATGTTATGTCATTCGTCAGCGAGGGCGACGTCCGCCTGGCCGTCACGCGCGGCGAAAAAATCTACATTGGGCCAAGGACAATTCTCACCCCCTCTGCGCGCGACGTTGCCGGATCCGAAGATGTGCTGGTCCTGACGGATTTCGTTCCCGCAAAGCCCGCCGCCTCGACTTCAGAATAGCCTCTCCACCCTGAGGCAACTCTTCCATCCGCCAGCGGCTCTCAATTGTTCTAGAATGTCCGTGGGGGGAATCTTCCACCTCCATTATGCGCAACACCCAAGCCAATCGCCTGGCGCGCTGGGCCGCCGTTGTTGCGGGCGTGCTCACGATAATTGTGGTTGGGATTTACCTTCGCCGCTCGTGGCAGGCCCGTGAAGCGGAAAAGCACGCCCCGCCGCCTGTGCCCGAAGCGGTCGAGAGAGCCTCGGAAGGCTACCAGTTCTCCAAGGTGGACGGGACCCGGACGCTGTTCACAGTCCGTGCGTCCTATGCCACGCAGTTCAAGGAGGGCGAGCGCAGCCGGCTGCTTAAGGTTTGGATCACCATCTACGGGAAGAAGGGCGACCGCTCCGACAATATTCGCACGGAGTCCTGCGATTACCTTCCCGCTCAAAGCCGCCTGGTTTGCAGCGGAGAGGTCCAAATGGATTTGCAGAGCGCCGAAGACGCCCGGCGCATCGTCGCAGCGCCTTCCGGGATTGTGACGGACACTCACGGGATTCACATTTCCACGCGCGGCGTTACCTTTGATAGAAATTCCGGAAATGCCTCCACCGAACAACCTGTAATGTTCAGTTTTCCCGGTGGCGAAGGTTCGGCAACTGGCGCCCATTATTTCTCCGTTGAAGGCGCCCTGCAGATGAGCCGGGATATCCACATAACGCTGACCCCGTCCGTTCCGCGCGCCGCGGCGGGCAAGAGCACCGCGGCGAAGAGCGCGCGCCCCCCGATAGACCTGAAGGGGTCGAGCCTCGAATTCCGCCACGATTCCCGAACGATGGTGTTACGCGGACCCGTCGTAGCGCGCCAGGAGCCCCATGCGGATGCCGGGCATCCTGATAGCGCCCGTGAGATGCACGCGGGTCTCGTGACCGTCAATCTCGATGACCATCTTCATGCGCGGCGCGTGACACTTGATGGCAGCGCGAATGCGCGTCCTGAGCTGCGCTTCGACGCCGCCAAAGGGAACGGCACGCTCACCGCGGACCAGTTCGTCGCGGAGCTTGCGCCTGATGGTTCCGTGCAGAAATTCTCCGCGCTCGGCAATGCGCAGGGGGACTACAAGACCGCGGCGGAGTCGAATCACGTTGCTGCAAACCAAGTGGTGGCGGAAATGGCTCCCAAGACCAATCAACCGCGAAGCATCACTGCCAATGGAGGGGTCACGATCATTTCCGGCCGGGGAAGCGCCGGCCGGAAGATTGAGACCGCCTCGCTTGTGCTCGATTTTGTCCCCGGGCCTGCGCCCAAGCCTGGAAGGCGACTCGCCTACCGTCCATCACAGGTCAGGTCGCTCACACCTGCGACGATTACTTGGAACGAGCCTGTCCAATCGCAAGGGAGGACTGTGCAGAGCGTGACGCGCGTGACGGGCCAGCAATTGGAAGCTGTGTTCGATGAGCACAAGAAGATCCGGAAGATCACGGCGCACAACGGGACGCAAGTTGACCGGGACCTTCCCAGCCGCCCTCGACAGACTTCCACATCGCAAGAACTCTCAGTGGATTTTGATGCCCAGGGGCAGTGGACGGCGATGGATCAGACCGGCAACGTTCGCTTGATGGATGGAGACCGATCCGGGCAGGCGGCGCGCGCCCACGCGGAATACTCCACCGATGTCGTGACGCTCTCCGGCGCCGCCGAAGCATCTGACCCTTCAACGCGCACGACCGCCGACACAATTGTCTTCAATCAACGCAGTGATGACATGCGCGCCGATGGGCATGTTTTGGCGACCTACCGTAAGGTGGCAGGCACCGCTGCAGGAAACTCCGGGATGGGCGTATCACTCAATCTCGGCCCGGAGCCCGCGCACATTACCTCCGACCATCTCACAGGAAATTCTGCCACGGGCAGAGCGCTCTACGCCGGCCATGCACGACTCTGGCAGGGCGATTCGACACTCGAGTCCGATGAAATTGAGCTGAACCGCGCGGCGCGCCAGCTCGATGCGCGCGGAAACGTCCGCGCCGTTTTCCTGGCGGTCGCTGCCTCGCCAACAAGCACGGCGGGCGCCGCTCCGTCCGCTCCACGAGTGGCAAACACATCCACTCCGTCCGCGCCACCCAAGCCGGAGCTCTGGCGCGTGCGATCCGGGACGCTGACCTATTGGGACGCACAGTCCAAGGCTCATCTTGACCGGGGATTTACTGCGGAATCGCAGCGAAGCTCCATCACCGGCCGCACGGGGGACCTTTTCTTCGCACCCGCCACGCCGGGGGGAGCGGGGAGCAGCCAGCGGCTGGACCATGCCATCGCGATGGGCAATGTGACCGTGAAAAAAGATGACGCTCGGGGCACTGCGGAGCGCGGCGAATACGACGCCGCGGCGGGGAAATTCGTGCTTTCTGGTGGAAATCCAACACTTTACGACGCTTCAGGAAATTCAACGCGGGGCCGTCAATTGACCTTCTATATGGCCGATGATACGATTCTTGTCGAGTCAGAGGAAGGAACGCGAACTCTGACACGCCATCGGGACCAGAAATGATCCAAGATGCTGAAATTTCAGGCCGTCGAGATCAGCAAGGCATATCGAGGGAGAAAGGTGGTCAATGACGTCAGCCTGGAGATTCAGCAGGGGGAAGTCGTTGGCCTTTTAGGCCCGAACGGCGCCGGAAAGACGACCACCTTTTACATCATGGTTGGCTTGGCGCGGCCCGATTCCGGGCGAGTCCTGTTGGATGGCGAAGACATCACTGACCTCCCCATGTATCTTCGGGCTCGCGGCGGCATCAGCTACCTTCCTCAGGAGCCCTCGGTTTTCCGTCAGTTGACCGTCGAGCAGAATCTGCTGGCGGTGCTGGAGACCCTCTCACTCACACCCGAGCAGCAGCGCGACAGGTTGGAAGAACTTCTGGCACAAATGGGATTGGATGGCGTGCGACATAACCGCGCGTATTCCCTTTCGGGCGGCGAGCGGCGCCGCCTGGAGATCGCGCGATCGCTGGTGCTGGAACCGGCCTTCATCTTGCTCGACGAACCTTTTTCAGGGATTGACCCGCTGACCGTGGTGGAGTTGCAGAAATTAATCGGCGAATTGAGCGCCAACAAGATTGGAGTGCTGGTGACGGACCACAACGTCCCCGCGACGCTTTCGGTCACGCACCGCGCATACATCATCAGCAACGGAAGGATTTTCAAGTCCGGTACTCCCCAGGAATTGAGCGACGACGCCGAGGTCCGGCGAGTTTATCTGGGCGAAC
This sequence comes from Terriglobia bacterium, assembly GCA_041476305.1. Lineage (GTDB taxonomy): Bacteria > Acidobacteriota > Terriglobia > Acidiferrales > UBA7541 > DASTCZ01. The sequence continues at coordinate 4,689 of JBGOTC010000099.1, read as the reverse complement.
GGTTCCGGTTGCACTAAGGAGGACTCGCAAGCGCCGCGAATCTGAATCATGAGCTGGCTCCAGCCAAAGCTACATCTCAAGGTCTCGCAAAAGCAGATCCTTACGCCGGGCCTGGTCCAGATGGTCAGCGTGCTGGCGTTGAACCGGCTGGAATTGCGCGAGATGTTGAACCAGGAGCTGGTGGCCAACCCCGTCCTGGAAGAAGTGACTGAAGAAGTCCCGGTCACCGAAGATTACAGCAACGAAACTTTCCTGAAAGCCGAAACCGAAAAGGTTCCTGAGACGGAAGTCCCCAATCCCTTCGATGAATTCGATGTTTCGGCGCTATATCAATACCTGGACTCAGGGAACAGTGAAAGCAGCAACCGCGAGCGCGAAGTCATTGAGCGTCCCTCCTTTGAAAAGTTCCTTTCCTCCCCCCAGGGCTTGACCGAACACCTGGAATGGCAATTGCACGCCATCGTGTGCACGGAGAGGGTCAGCGAGATTGCGGAGATCATCATCGGCAACCTGGATGAAGACGGCTACCTGACAGCGTCCCTCGAAGAGATCGCGCAGAACGGCGGCTACTTGATGGACGATGTCGAGGAAGCGCTCGCGGCGGTCCAGGAACTTGATCCGCTCGGCGTGGGCGCGCGGAATTTGCGCGAGTGTCTCCTGAACCAGCTCAAAGTTCTGGATCCGCAGAATACCCTTGCGCACCAGATTGTGTCGGAGTGTTTGCCGAAACGCCCGCTGGCGGGCGGCGCTCCCATCCCCGACGAAAAGCAGGCGCATGAAAAAGCTATTCCGGCCGCGCTCGCGGAAACGGCGGAGACACCGCCAGTCATCGCGGAAATCACCGCCGAGAGTTTGCTGGCCGCGGCAAATGCCATGCCCAACGGGGACGCTCCCGAACCGGCGCATGCCACCGCGCCACTCGTGGAGCCGGATTCGCCGTTATGGAAACTGTTGCAGAGCAATCAGCTCAAGGAAATTGCGCGCGCACTCAACCGTCCCTATGAGCTGGTGAAGCGCGCCATGGACGTGATTCGCAAGCTCGATCCGCGGCCCGGCCTTCGCTACAACAAGACGCAGCCGCGGCTGGTGGAGCCGGATGTTTATTTCCGCAAAGTGGACGACGACTGGCAGGTCTTTCTGAATGAGGATGACCTGCCGCAATTGCGTCTGAGCCCGGTGTACCGGCGCCTCTTGGCGCGCGACGCCGCCGACCGCGACGTCCGCAACTATGTGAAGGAGAGATTTACGGCGGCCATCCAGCTTCTGAAGAATATCGAGCAGCGCAAGCACACCATCCTGCGGGTGTGCCAGTCGGTGATTCGCCGACAGGGGGAGTTCCTGGATTTCGGACCTGACCACCTGAAGCCCATGATGATCAAGGAAGTGGCCGAGGAAGTGGGCGTCCATCCCTCGACGGTGAGCCGCGCCGTGGCCAGCAAGTACGCGCACACCCCGCAGGGCGTGGTCGAGTTGCGTTCCTTCTTCTCGGAATCCGTAAATGGCCCCGAGGGCGGCAACATGTCGCTGCTGTCGCTGAAGCGGCTGGTGAAGAAAATGATCGAGGAAGAAGATTCCGCAAAGCCGCTGACCGATGACGCCATCGCGAAAAAACTCAGCGAGGCGGGCATCCAGGTCACCCGCCGCACAGTGGCAAAGTACCGCGAAGTCCTCCGCATCCCCAGCACACACCAACGCCGGGTTAAGGCGTAGGCGCCCGGAAGTGAAACGCAAGAGCAGCCGTGAAGACAGGCAGTTGGTGATTCTCACCGGACTGAGCGGGTCCGGGAAGAGCACAGTGCTCAAGACGTTTGAGGATCTGGGCTTCTATTGCGTGGATAACCTTCCGGTCGAGTTGATTCCCACATTCAGCGAACTCTATGTCGGCGGTGAGAGCGAAATTACGCGCGCGGCGTTGCTGGTGGACGCGCGCGAGGGGCGCCACCTTTCTCAATTGCCCGATGCCGTGCGCCAATTGCGCCGGGAAGGCGTTCCTGCCGAACTTGTTTTCATCGAGTCGTCGGAGGAATCGCTCTTGCGCCGCTTCAGTGAGACGCGGCGACCCCATCCCCTGGGGCACGACCGCCCCGTGCGCGAAGGGTTGCGCCGTGAACGCCAACTGATGGCGCCCATCCGTAAGCTCGCCGACGTGGTGATTGATACCACGCGGTTCAATGTTCACGAATTGCGGCAATTCATCACCCGGCGTTTCCAGCGCCGCGGCCAACGCACGCTCCTGGTCTCACTTGTCAGCTTCGGGTACCGCTTCGGCGTGCCGGTGGACGCGGATCTGATTTTTGACGTGCGCTTCCTTCCGAACCCGCACTTTGTGCCGCGGCTCCGGCGGTTCTCCGGCAAGGATCGCCGTGTGGCGCGGTATATCAAGTCATTCCCGCAGACCGGAGAATTCCTGCGGCGCATCGAAGGCTTGCTTGTTTATTTGATCCCCCATTACATTCGGGAGGGGAAAAGTTACCTGACCATCGCCTTCGGCTGCACTGGCGGGCGGCACCGTTCGGTCACCTTGGCCGAAGCCATGCAGCGCGCATTATCAAGGCACGGGTACACGGCCAAGGTGACGCATCGCGATTTGAACAACTAGCGCGGTCGATTGACAATTCTGCGCGGCATTCATGGCGTAGCCGGTTCCATCAGGGAGGGCAGAGGCGCAGAGGGCGGGTCCAGTTTCGCGACTACCGATGATGATTCCCATTGAGTTTCGCCGCCTGTTCACAACCGTGCGCAATTACCGCACTTGGCTGGGGCTGGGCGTGTCGTTGCTGGCGATTGCCGGTGTGGGAACTGCGCTGACCGCGCTGATGTTCCGTCCAATTCTGGATAGCGTGTTGATCACCAGCGGGCCGGGGGCCGGAACATCGGTTCCCTTGCTCACTCTTCCCTGGAACAACCACACCATCTATCTCAACTCCTTCTTCCCGCCCAGGATCCATAACCCCGCGACCGTATTTGCCATCACGCTGCTCGTGATTTTCATCTTGAAGGGCCTCGCGGAATTCGCCGGCACCATGATTGTGCAGTACGTCGGGCTTTCCGCCGTCACTGACCTGCGTAACAAAGTCTTCGCCAAGTTGATCCGCCAGCCCATTGGATTCTTCCAGCACCATCCCATCGGCCGGCTGATGTCGGCGACCATTAATGACGTGGAACGCGTGCGCATCGCCATGTCCGAGTACCTGGCGGATTTTTTCTTCCAGGCGTTCAGTCTCGCGGCTTTGACAACGGTCCTGTTTTTCATTAATCCGAAAATGGCGTTGCTCTCCCTGATTTTTTTGCCCGCGGTCGTAATTCCAGTCATGAAGCTGGGCCGGCGCATCCGGCGGTCGGTGGAAAAAAGCCAGACGCGATTGGGCGAATTGAACCAAATGATCCAGGAAGGCGTGGCAGGGAACCGCGTGGTGAAGGCGTTTGGCATGGAAGGGTTTGAAATCGGGAAGTTCCGCGAGACCGCCCGGCGGTTATTGCGGGAAAACGTCCGCTGGGTCAGCGCGTATCAATTGAATGGCGTTTTGATGGACCTGCTCGGTGCCATCGCAATCGTTCTGACGGTGCGCTACGCCCGCGACCTGATCGGCCACGGTGAGATGACCGTCGGCAAATTCGCGCAATTCGTCGCCGCGCTCCTGTTCGCTTACACGCCGCTGAAGCGCATGGGCGTTTTCTACCAGCAGCTTGAGCAAGCGCGCGGCGCGACGGGCCAGGTCTTCGCGTATCTCGAATTGGAAGAAGAACAGCCCGAGGAGCCGGGCGCGGTGGCCATGTCGGCGTTCAAGAGTCTCGTTGAGTTCGACAAAGTAGATTTCGCATACGAAACGGAGACCCCGGTCCTGCGGGGAATCAACCTCGCCGCGCGCGCCGGCGAAGTGACGGCGATCGTCGGCTCAAGCGGCGCGGGAAAAACGACGCTCGTGAACCTGCTTCCGCGCTTTTATTCGCCCACGTCGGGCGCCATCCGCCTGGACGGCCGCAACATCGCAGGAGTGACGCTGCGCTCGCTGAGAGAACAGATCGCCATCGTGACGCAGGAGACCATTCTCTTCAACGACACGGTGTGGAACAACGTATGCTATGGCCGCCCGGGAATGGAAAGGGACCGCGTGGTTGCGGCGACGAAAGCCGCGCTGGCGCACGAATTCATCGAAGAGATGCCGAAGGGGTACAACACAATCATCGGCGATCGCGGCCAACGGTTGAGCGGAGGGCAGCGGCAGCGCCTGGCCATTGCCCGCGCCATCCTGAAGAATTGCCCCATCCTGATTCTGGACGAAGCAACATCCGAACTTGATACCGAGTCGGAGCAGTTGGTGCAAAAGGCGCTGGCGAACCTGATGGTCGGGCGCACGGTTTTTGTCATCGCGCACCGCCTCTCCACTGTCCGCCGCGCCGAAAACATTGTGGTGCTGGACAACGGCACGATTCAGGACATGGGCACGCACCAGGAGCTGCTTGCGCGCGGCGGGCTCTACGCGCGGCTTCACGATATGCAGTTTACGGACGCGAACGCCTCACCAACTCCTGCTCCTTTCTCGCCATCCGCGCACAGGGCGGCGCGGCCATGACGCAATCACCTTCACGCGCTCCTGAGCCGAAGCGCTCGGCGAGTTTCAAATCCAGGACCGGATTTGCCGAAGCGCGGCTGGAGCGCGACGGCTGGGCCATGCGTGCCAGCCTCCG
>JBGOTC010000098.1:0-9097 GCA_041476305.1 Terriglobia bacterium | reverse complement strand
TCGGCGGTTTTGATTTTGGCGGCTCGGGCGGCACAAGTTTTCGCGATCTCTTCAGCCAGTTTTTCCGCGGCGGGGGCGCGGAAGCCGCTGCCCCCATGCGCGAGCCGGGTACGGACCTCGAATATCGTGTCGAGATAGGTTTTTGGGATGCCATTCGCGGCGCGGTCAAGAAAATCACCATTACGCGCCTGGATTCCTGCGCCACTTGCCACGGCACGGGAGCCGCGGGCAATGCGCAGCAGGTCTGCCCGGAATGCGGCGGCACCGGACAGCAAACGCGCAACAGCGGCAACATGCGTTTCAATTTGAGTTGCCCGCGTTGCGGCGGCACGGGTCGCCTGCGGACCATGTGCCGCACCTGTGGCGGCGAGGGCCGCGTACGCCGCGCCGACACTCTGGATATCCGCATTCCCGCCGGCATGCAGACCGGGTCGCGCGTCCGCGTCCCCGGCAAGGGCAGCGCCGGCACGCTCGGCACACCCCCGGGCGATCTCTACATCATTCTGGATGTGCAGCCGCACCAGTTCTTCGAGCGGCGCGGCGACGACATCTACACACGCGTTCCCATCAGCGTGAGCGAGGCGGCGCTCGGCGCAAAAATCGAAGTCCCTACAATTGACGGGCGCACCATGTTGCGCGTCCCGCCGGGCTCCTCCAGCGGAAGACTGCTGCGCCTCCGCGAAAAAGGAGCGCCGCTGGCGCGCACTCCCAGCCGGCGCGGCGACCAGTATGTGGAGCTGCAAGTGGTAGTCCCGGACGCCGTGGACGAGCGCGTCCGCAATTTGCTGAAGGAATTGGGAAAACTGGCGCCGGAAGACCCGCGCAAGGATATTTTTTCACGCGCGGGCGTGTAACGGAGGCTGGCGATGGCCGTACGAACCAAGAAAAAAGCGCGCGCGGGATACATGATCAGCGCCGTCGCCACGCTCTACAAGATTCATCCCCAGACTCTGCGGCTCTATGAGCGAGTCGGTCTGCTGAAGCCCTCGCGTTCGCAGGGCAACACGCGGCTTTACACCGATGCGGATCTCGAGCGCCTTGAAGTGATCTTGAACCTGGCGCGCGACATGGGCGTAAACCTGGCCGGCGTCGAGATCATTCTCAATATGCGTGACAAAATGTCGGGCATGCAGCGCCAGATGGAACAGTTTATGGATTTTGTGCAGCTGGAGCTTGGTCCTGCTTTGCGCTCCGCGCAAGCAAAGCCCTCGCGCAACGCCATCGTGCGCGTCAACCCGCCTCGCGTCATCCGCGTTCATAAATAATATTTTTCGGTGAGTTCAGAACTTCGCTTCGATTAGTTTCAGAAGAGCGGTCAGAGTGTAGTTCACCGGTGTGGAAACTCCCAGTCCCGCGCCGCGCCGCACGACGTACCCGTTTAGCGCATCCACTTCCGTGTGCTTGTTCCGCGCAATGTCCTGAGCCGTGGATGACCTCACCGGCCCCATTTTCTTCGCGAAGAAGACCAGCCTCTCCAGGATTTCAGCTTCTGGCAGTTCCAGCCCGGTCGCGCGCGCCACCGCCATTGTTTCCCGCGCCGCGGCCAGCATCGTCTCGCGCCCCCAGTCGTCCTGCGCGACATCCCCGTAACCGGTCTGCGCGATCGCGCTGAGGGCATTGAGAGCACAGTTGAAAACAAACTTGTGCCACAAGTCGCTCTGAATATTTTCAGAGATTCGGCAGGGAACTCCGGCGTTCTCAAATGTCGCGGAGATGCGCGCGAGCTCCGCGCTGCGCGACGCGTCGCCGCCGATCGCCAGGTCTCCGCGCTCCGCGTGCTTGATGCGCCCCGGCTCCGGCACGGAGGCCGCCACATAGACTACGGCCTCAATCGCTTTGATTCCTGTCGCGGCGAAAATGCGCTCCGCGTTGTCCACCCCATTCTGCAGACTCACCACCACAGCGCCGGGGGCAAGGTGAGCGGCCAATGATCGCGATGTCGGCTCCGTATCCAGCGTCTTCACGCAAAACAGGACCAGTTCCGCGCTCGACACGGCCCCTGGATCGGACGACGCTTTCGCGTGGATGGCTTCCTGAAATTTAGCGCTATCGATAAACAGTCCCTTGGTCTTGATAATCTCCGCGGTGGCTGGACGGGCGATAAACGTAACGTCGCGTCCCGCGCGCGCCAGCATTCCGCCGAAAAACCCGCCGACGGCGCCGGTGCCCATCACGGCGACGCGCTGGTACGGTTTGGCTTGCGGACTTGCAGCAGGCTCGGCCATCAGTGCTTTCGGGGGTCAGCTAATTGTCAACGTGCGAATCAGGCGGTCAATGTCCCGCTCTGTATTATAGAGATGCGGAGCGACGCGCAGCGCTCCCTCGCGCAGGCTCACAAACACTCCCGCCGCGCGGAGTTTCTCATAAAGTTCCTGCGTCCGCTCGCTCTTGCGCGCCGCCACGCAGATGTATTGTCCTCTCGCCTTGGGCTCGGCCGGGCTCGCGAGCACGCAACGATCCACCGGCAAGCGCTCCACGACCTGCGCCGTCAGCGACCGGCAATGTTCCCAGACCGTATTCACCCCCACGCGCAGCAGAAACGCCAGTGACGCTTCCATCGGCGCGAGATTGAAGAAGTTCGCGGTCTCGGGATTATCCCAGCGACGCGCCTCCTTCGTAATTTTCATTTCGCCGCCGGTGAGTTTGTGAAATTCGGCGGCGTTTTCAATGGCCATCCAGTAGGCTGGGCATGGCCTCATCTCCGCCAGGCGCGCCTCGCTCGCCCAGAAAAATCCGGTCCCGAACGGGCTCAGCAGCCACTTGTATCCCGAAGCTACCAGGAAATCCGCGCCCAGATCATTCACTTGCATGGGCATCGCGCCCACGCACTGCGCCGCATCGAGTAAGAGCATCCCTCCCACAGCATGCACGGCGGCGGCCAGCCGGGGCGCGTCGCACAGTGCGCCGTCATCGAAGCGCACCAGGCTTGTCGATACCACGCGCGTCCGCGGCGTAATGGCGTCGATCAAGTCGTCTGTTGTCAGGAACCGGCCTCGGGGCGTCACAACGCGCACGCGCAGCTTTCCAGCCTCCTGCATCGGCAACCACGTCGCTTGATGAGCCGGGAACTCGCCGCGCGCAATGAGCACTTCGTCATCCGGGCGCCAGTCATAGCTTTGCGCGACTGCAGCGATACCGGTGCTCGCTCCCGTGGTGAGGGCAATCTCGCCGGGTTTCGCACCGATCATTTCCGCCAGATGCGCGCGCACGCGTCCCGGCAACGCAAAGTATGTGTCCTCCGGCATGTTGTGCGGGTACTTCTTCCATTCCAGCGCGGCTTGCGCGGCGCGAATGGAAACGCGCGGCAGGGGGGCTTGCCCCGCCGCGTTCAAGTAAGCGACGTCCTCCAGTTCAAACCACTCCGCTCGCCAGTCCGTTGCCGTTACCAGTTCAGTTTTCATGTGTGTGCTGCGCTGCTAAATGCTGCGCCCCCCGAGCATTCTCCACCCGCGCCGCCATTCACCAACATCCAAATTGGAATGAACCAATTTGGCGCACTGCCGAATGCTTGCCCTGCGAAGGGCATGCGAATCAGAAATGCTCGCGCAGTAACCTGAATTGCGAAAGCACCAGCAGCCGCCCCACTCCGCTCTGCAGCGATTCGTGTTCCAACTCCCAGGTATTGTGATGGGGGATGAACACCGCGTTCAGGCCCGCCGCCAACGCGGGATTGATGTCGCTTTTCGGGCTGTTTCCCACCATCCATCCGTGTGATTTCACGATGCGGTGCTGGTCCACCAACCCGGAATAGGTCGGCGCGTCTTTCTCTGTCACGATTTCAATGGCGGCAAAGAATCGCTGCAGCCCTGACTTTTCCACCTTGGCGGCCTGTTCGGCGGCGTGTCCCTTGGTAAAAAGGATCAGCCGGTGCCGCCCCGCCAGGTAGTCCAGGGTGTCCGGCACGCCATCCATCAGTAGCGGCGGAGTCTGTTCCAGCTCTGCAACGAGCGTTTGAATCTCTTGGATGGCGCTCTTTTGAACCATCTGCCCGGCCAGCTTGCAGTAGGTCTCCTCCAGCGAGCGCCCGAAACTCTTTACGCCGTAACCGTGCTGCCGGATGTTGCGCCGCTCGGTCTCGTTCAGGATGCGCCGCGCGTAATCGCGCGAGTAACCCAGGGGCTCGGTCAGCGTCAGAAACTCCGCCACCGTTTTCTCGAAGAAAACGTTGTTCTCCCAGAGCGTATCGTCCGCGTCGATCAGCAGGGTGAATCGCGCCATGGCTTAGGGGTTCTTCGGTTGTCCGGCAGCGAGCCGTTCAAGGATTTCCCGCGCGATACGCTGCGTTTCGCCGTAGTGCGAAAGGTAACTCTGGAACTCACGGTTAATTTCCGTGGCCTCATCCGCCGCGACTTTCGTCCGCAGCATCATGTCGCGCATCCGCACCGGATGCGGCAGCGCGGCGTCTTCCGTCAGTTCTTCCAGGGCAATCTTGGGGTCGAAGCGATCCATGGAAACCTCCCCGCCGCGGCGCGGAATTCACCTGGGGCATGCGCGCCCGGCGCAGAATCAAACCTTATTCTACTGCCAATCGGGGATTACTTCAGGTTGGGGCCTTCGCGCCGAAGTCAGCTCTGCGGGAGAAACTCGTACCTTTCAATCTGCGCGGCGATTCCGCTGTGAGCATTATGGGGTTCCACGCGAACCACCGTTCCCGTGCAGTGGATCTTTACATCGGTCGCAAGTGTGATTTCCTTCGGGAGCATCAGGACAAACTCGATTTGAGTGCCGACCTCAAATCCGGCTTCGGAAACAAAATAGAGTCCCCGGAAGCTGACGTCGCGCGTCTCGGCCATGCGGTCTTGCCTGTCCGATCCCGGTGTGCGGACCGTGACCGGCAACGCCATAGTAAATCGCCGGGAAGCCCGCCGCTCTGCTGAGGTTTCCAATCTGCCCCCTCGCTGGAATGATCCTGTTGAGCATCAACCTAGCATTGAAGCCCCCAAACCGCAATTGGAAAGCTGGCCCGCCTTGTAAGGAGCGGCGCAAAAGTGGACGTTTCGTCATGTAAACTGCTTTCTAGGTCTATGGCCGAAGCCCAACATCGCAGCGTTTTCATTCCCGGTCCATCCGGGCGCCTGGAGGCGTTACTGTGGACTCCCGCGCAAAGCAATCCGCCGGTCGGCGCGGTGGTCTGCCATCCCCATCCGCTTTTCGGCGGCACCATGCACAATAAAGTCGTCTATCAAATTGCCCGCACCCTGGATCGCCTGGGTCTGCCGGTATTGCGCTTCAATTTTCGGGGCGTCGGCCTGAGCGAGGGCGAACATGACAAGGGTCATGGCGAGCGAGATGACGTTCGCGCAGCGCTCGATTTTTTGGCTGGTGAGTTTCCTGGGCTGCCGCTGATGGTCGCGGGATTCAGTTTCGGCTGCTGGGTGGGACTCCGCGTAGGTTGTGAAGACTCTCGCGTGATGGAGTTGGCCGGGCTCGGCACGCCCGTGAACGATTCCGACTTTTCCTATCTCGCCTCCTGCGAAAAGCCGCGTCTGCTCATCCAGGGAGAAAAAGACCAGTATGGCGCTCCTTCAAAACTTGAAGCGCTCGTCGCGGCCTTCCCGGCCAATGTGAGGGAGCAGACCCGCGTGGTGATCGTTCCCGGCGCCGACCACTTCTTTCTGGGGAAGCTCGACCCGGTGGGCGCCGCGCTCTCGGTATGGCTTGGGGAACGCCACCCCGAACTCGTCTCGGGCTAGCTCACTTGCGGCGCGGATTCAGGCGCCCTCTCCGCGGGAAAACAATTTCGCAAATTGATCTTCACTCATCAGCGGCGAATCAAACAGCCGCGCGTTTGCTCGAACATGTTCGGCTTTGCGCATGCCCACAAGCGCTGAGGTGATCCCGGGCAATGATCGGGCGAATTGCAGGGCGCGCTGCAAGTCATTCTCCAGCCCCACGGCTTCCGCGATGAATGCCGGCAATCCGCGCGCCACGCGGCCCTGCAACAATGCCGCGCTCGCGATGAGCTGCACGTTCAGGGCTTCCGCGGCCTGCACCATTGTCACCTGTTCGCCATTGAAATCCTGATTCGGCAGCGTCAGCGCCTCGGTCATTCCCAGGTTCACGGGAAGCTGAACGTAACGGAAATGGTGCGCATCCCCCGCGATCTCCCGCGCCACGGATTCGATGGCCCCGAGCGAGAGATGCTCGCGCGAGCTCGGCGGCACTCGGAAACCGCTCCACGTGGCCATACCGTAAGATCTGATTTTTCCCGCCGTGACGGCTGACTCCAGCCAAAGGAATGCCGCGCTGATGCGCGCCAGAAAATCGCCCAGGGAGATTTCAGAGAGTTGAGTTTCAGGGTTGTGAATGTAGAAGACGTCCACGCATCCGACGCCAAGGTTCCTCAGGCTGCGGTCGAGCTGGTCCGCCAAATAGCGCGGGGCCATGGCGTGGCATCCCGCGGCGATATCTTCCTTTCGCAGGATGCCGCTCTCCACGAACTCTTTCTCGAAAAACGCGCCGGGGTTTGCTGGCATTGCTCCATCGGGAGTCAGGAAGCCGGCCTTCGTGCACAGCAGGATCTCCTCACGCGCGTAGCCGCGCTTCCCCAGTTCCACGAGCGCCGCGCCGATGCTGCGCTCGCTACGTTGAAAACGGTAGTTGATGGCCGAATCCACCACGTTGAATCCCGATTCCACCGCGGCGATCACCGCATCCGTATAGGCGCGGTCCGTCGCTTCGTCCGGCTCGCCCAGATACGTCCCGATCCCGAGCGAAGAAAACGCAAGCCCGCGGTTGGCGTCAGGTTTTTCGCTTCGTGGTGCCTCCGGATCCGGGATGGCTCGGAAGTGTCCTTCGGCGGTGCGTCCGGCAAAACGCGCCGCGTATTTTCTTGTGCCTTCAGAAGTCGCGTGATTATTCATGTAAGGTTCACGAGTATAGCAGTCGCCCATTCACGGCGCAGTCTCTGTTCCTTCTCTTACGAAACCGCGTTGCCCGGTGGAGGAGTGTCGCGTTTCTTCGCGGGTTTCTTTTCGCGAATCACCGGTGTCTGACCCGCCAGCAATCGCGCGCAGCCGCGGATGAGCCTCCTATAAGGCCAGTCTCTTTCCCGATAGAAAATCTCGCCGGCCCGCGGCTTGGAATAAAACCACCGCGTGAGCAGGGAGAGATGATCCGCGAGCGGCTCCATGTTTCGCGGCGAGGCAGAATGAATTGCCGTGCCTCCACCGAGCCTCTCCCGCAAGATCTCCTCCGCTGAACGCGGCTCCGCCGTTTGACCGAACCGCAACAGGAATGGTTCCGTAATCCAGCCGCCGTGCACCGCAAACACTGCCACCGTTTCCGGCTCCACGGCGCGCTGCAACACCACGGCGTCAAGCTGCGCCACGGACCGGGGCAATTCCGGCATCCCCCGCAGCACCTCATCCACTTTTTCAAGCCGGCGATGCAGGCCCGCCGCGTGCTCGAAATCAAGCCCCGTGCTCGCCGCCTCGCGCTCCTGTCCGAGTTCCCCCTTCAGCGAATCGCCCCCGCTCGCCAGGAACTCCACGACTCGCGCCGATTCCTGCGCGTACTCTTCCTTGGAGCAGCCCGCGAAACACGGCGCCAGGCACATCCTCATTTCCGAATAGATACAGCCGGGAAAATTCGGATCCCGCAGGATCTTGATCTGGCAGCGCCGCAGCTTGAAGAGATTCAGGAATTCTTGCGCGAAGCCCTCCGCCGCGCGCCGCGAAGAAAACGGGCCGAAATAAAATCCTCCGGCGGGATTCCCTGAATCATCCGTAGGGATCCTTCGCGTGACGTAACACCGCGGATAGGCAGCCGCCAGGTTCACTTTCAACAGGGCAGGCCATCGCATGCGCAACCGTTCGCGATAGCCTTGCGGGTCAAGTTCCCGCGCCGCCTTCCACATCACCATGCTCTGCTCGAACGCCGATCCGGTCACGCGGTAGCGCACCGCGCCGGCAAATGGCCGCAAGTCGAGCCGCCGCGCCGCCGCAGGATCGCATTCCGCATCGCGAGCCCCCAGCAGTCGCACCATTCTTGCCCGGAGGTCCGCCGTGCGGATCAGGTACGGACGCGCGTTCTTCAATTCCGCGCGAGGCTCGATGCGCGCCACGGCCTGCGCCGCCGGCAACGCCCGGAAAAAATCGGCGTCGCGCGTGGCGTCAAATTCCGCAACGCAATCGAGTTCCATCATGCAGAAGAGAATACACTGCTAGAAGGCCGCTTGAAGTGCGCGATCTTTAATGCCACACCCCGACGGTTGTCGCGCCAGACGCAGCGAACCGTCCATTTGAGAGCGTTCTAATGGTAAGTTCGCCTCTCAATTAGCTGAAGGAGGTGGGCAATGGGCAAGAACTGGCCGGATTGCATCTTGACGTTGATTGACATCAAGGGGGCAAAGAAGGTCGCATCGGACGGTCTAGGCAGCAAGCTGATGCGAGAGCTACATCGTTTAGTCGCACAAAGACTGACGCGTGCCTTCCTCCCATCAATTGATCATGCGTACGCCTGGAATGACTCCGTTCTACTTCTTTCGTACGTCACGAAGGGCGATGGGTCTTATGAGAGAGCATTGCGTGATGCAGAGCTGTTAAAGAAACAAATTGATGACGAGATACGGACTAGCTATGCCATAGCAGTCAAGGGGCAAACATTTCCTTCCACTGCGCAAATTGGTGTACCCGCCTACCCGTCTCGCGTTGCTGTGGTTGAGGCATCGAGCTGGGCATTGGCGAATTGTTTCAAGATAGATAATGAAATGAGAGATCGCAAGGATCTTCACGGGCTCTGGTATGTTGACCAGCGTGTCGCGAGCCAAATCCAAACGAGTCAACCTTGCAAGAAAGTCCAGCTCCCCATGTTCCCGAAAGACAAGCGGCGACGAGTCCATATTTACGAAGGATATCTCTGGTAGCATCTGACAATGATGCTATGTTGCTCTTTTCGAGAGAATTTTCAGCGACCACGCAGCAAGTACTGTAGCAACCTCAGTAGGTAAGTCCCTTTCACGGGTTCCCGTGACGTAGACGGTCACATAATGGCTACCAGTTGAGAATTTGAAAGAGACACCAGGCTTCCCCCGTTTCGTCACGTATTCAATCTCCGGCCCTTTAGGAACTAGGGAGAATATGTTTTCGAGTTCCAT
>JBGOTC010000097.1:0-9106 GCA_041476305.1 Terriglobia bacterium | reverse complement strand
CCCGTGTTTCTGCTTCCGGGCGCGCTGGCCGCGCGGAGAGAACAGATCGCCGAAGGATTACACGGGTCAGTGACACTGGGCGCGGGACAATTCTGCACCAAGCCGGGTATGGTTTTTGTGCCAGCGGGAGTGGAAGCCGGCAATTTTGCAAAGAGTTTGGCACGTAGGATGGCGGAGACGGCTCCGCAAGTGATGCTGACGCCGCAAATCCAATCGAATTATGCGAATCACGTGGCTGCGAGGGCGAAGCAACCGAACATTTCATTGGAGGCGCAAGGGGCGGCGGCGAGTGAGCCGGGAGTGCGCGGGGCTACTGCGCTGTTCACGGCAAATGCGAGCGATTTTCTGCGGCAACCGGATTTGGCCGCTGAAGTATTTGGTCCGGAGACGCTGGTGGTTTCCTGCGGGAATCGCGAGGAGATGCTGGAGATCGCGCGCGGATTGCACGGTCACCTGACGGCGACGGTGCACGGGACGGAAGAGGACCTGCGGGAATATCGCGACCTGATTGAGATTCTGGAACAGAAAGCCGGGCGGCTGGTGTTCAACGGATTCCCGACGGGAGTGGAAGTGGGCCACGCAATTGTGCACGGCGGGCCTTATCCGGCGACGTCGGACGGGCAATCCACGTCGGTGGGGACGCAGGCGATTTACCGGTTTGCGCGGCCGGTGTGCTTCCAGAATTTTCCGAATGATGTTTTGCCCGCGGAATTGAGGGACGGCAATCCGCTGGGCATCCGGCGATTGATGGATGGCGCGCCGACGAAGGACTGACGGGCAACATTTTCTCCGCCCAGCGGCACTTGCGCGCAGTTTGTGGACATGTAAGAATTCTGAGCGGTCTCTGGCGGCTGCGTGCGAAGACCCAACCGTCAAGCAAATCTCCCAGAGTTTTTCCGTAGGGGCGATATCGTCTAAGGGTTAGGACGTGGCCCTCTCAAGGCCAAAATCCGGGTTCGAATCCCGGTATCGCTACCAAAGAGTTTCTTCTGCCATGCTCAAGCGGTGCGCAACTAATTCCAAACCCAAGGGTTAGAAGCCATTGGGGGTGTTTCGGGGTGGGGAACAGTCTGCAGGAAATCCGCAACCCAATTGGCCTGTTCACCATCCAACCAGAGTAGTGCGCGAGTTGTGATCAAGCAGCCAAATCCATGGCTGACCTGCTTGAGACAACTCGGGATTTGGGGTGGGGGGGCGCATAGCCGTCATGAGGATCATGCGGACCAGGTTTAGGGGTGTCGTTACCGGCGCGGTTTGCGGCGCAATGTTTTTCCTCGCTTTTCCGGTCATCGCGCAACTTCCTCCCCAGAACAATCAACAACCGCCAAACAATCAGCAGACGCAGAGCAATCAGCCACCGGCGAACAATTCTTCCGTTCCGCCGAAAGCAGAAGAAAAGAAACCGGGCGAGCAGGCCGCGGGCCAGAACCAGAAGGGCGGGGCCGGCCAGCAGGATGAGTACGGCAAGACAAACGACCGGATCTTCGGGGTGATCCCCAATTACCTGACCGTTGAAGGTGCCAGGAACATCAAGCCGATTTCTCCGAAGGAGAAATTCAAGCTGGCCTTCCAGGGGATTAGAGATCCCTACGCATTCATTATTGCGGGGGCGATCTCCGGGGTGTCGCAGGCGCGCAACGAGACGCCCTCGTGGGGGCAGGGTTGGGTGGCGTACACAAGGCGATATTGGGCGCAGCTGGCGGACCAGGACGCGGGTCCAATCATGTCGGTGGGGCTTTTCCCGTCGTTATTCCATCAAGATCCGCGGTATTTTCAGCTCGGGCGAGGAAGTTTCATCCACCGCTTCAGCTACGCGCTCTCCCGACTCTTTGTGACGCGGACGGACTCCGGCCGCCGGCAATTCAATTATTCCGAATTCGTGGGCAACGCCGCGGCAGCCGGGATTTCCAACCTGTATTATCCGAAGGAGGAGCGCACCCTGGGCCACAACATGAGTGAATATGGGATGCAAATCGCGATTGACCTGCTCGGAAACGAAATGAAGGAATTCTGGCCCGACATTCGGAGAAAATTCACCAGGCAGAAATAGCCGCCCACGTTACGTCCATCGCATAAATCCTGAAAATCGTTCAATATTTGCGTATAGTGCTTCCCTGTAATTGAGGCTTTCCGTATAAATCGGATTGACAGGGGAGGAGCGAATGCATATGCGAAAAACTCTCAGCGGTGCGATTGCCTTGGCAGTGCTGACGTGTTCAATCTCGGCGCCCGCACCGGCGCAAAAGAACAACAAGAGCGGGCCGACTCCCGACGAAACTGCTGTGCACGACTACATTTTGACGGTGGAAAAGGCGCAGCGGTATCAGGAAGTGGCGACCAAGTTTGAGGAAGCCGGTGAAAAAGACGCCGACTTGAAGGCCGAACTGGAAAAAGTGTCGGCCACGAATGTTTACAACGTGGAAAAAATCGCGCTGCTGGAGAAGTCTCCTCATGCGGCGGCATGGTTCAAGAGAATGAACTATCCGATCCGTGATTTTGTCCTGCTGCCGCTGACGGCGATGAGCGCGGGGCTCGCGGCGACGCTGCCGGAGAACGGTCGCGCGAAACTGCCCTACGTCAACCCAGTCAACATTCAGTTCTGCAAGGATCACAAGGCTGACTTGAAAAAGTGGGGCTTGACGGAAGAGTGAAGCCGCATCCGGGCGGGCCATGGATAAGGTCGTTGGCCTGCTGGCCTTGCGCCATTGGGAAGGCGCGGCCGATAGCGCATAATCGTTTCGTGCGGGAAAAGGCGATCATCAAGACGAGGGTCGGGAAGCCGTGAGCGATCAAAAGGCCAGCATCGCGCGCACTCCCTCCTCAGCCGAAGGTCATTACTGGCATGCCAGCCGGGTAAACTGGATCGAGGCCCTTTTCCTGGTGTTCCTTGCCGGCCTGGCCGTGCTTCCGCCCATCCGGGAAATTCATAAACAGGTCATTATCGCTGCCATTGCCGCAGTGCAGCTATTTGAGGGCAGACTGGTGATTTGGTCGCCGCGATTCGGCCGTGGATTTGCTGTGGTATTGAAGATACTGCTGGCGACGCTGTTGCTCGAGCACACGTCTGATTTGGGGATTAACAGCAGCTACTGGCCAATCTATTTTCTCCCGGTGATGACCGCGGCAACCTATTTCGGGACGTGGGCCACGCTGGTATGGACGGCACTGGTCTCAGCCGCCTACTGCTCATTGCTGATTCCGACATTGCAGAATTTTCAGCTCACCGGAGAAGCGCTGGGAGAGCTGGCCACACGGCTTTTGTTTTTCTTTCTGGCGTCGATGCTGGTGAACCGCTTCGCGGTGGAAATCCGGCGGCGAGTGGCGGCCAATCAGTTGCTGGCCGAGCAAATGTCGGAGACCAACCGGCGGCTCGCGGAGGTGCAAGAGCAGGCGCGGCGCTCGGAACGATTGGCCGCGCTCGGGCAGATGTCCGCGGGACTGGCGCATGAGATCCGCAACCCTCTGGGTGTGATTAAGGGTTCGGCGGAAATGCTGAACCAGAAGCTGGGACATACGAATCCGCTGGCCAGCGAGCTGGCAGGGTACATTTCCACCGAGACGAACCGGTTGAGCGCGCTCGTCGCGCGGTTTCTGGATTTCGCGCGTCCCATGGAATTGGAATTGGTGCCGGGAAATGTTTGCGATGTGGTGGATCGCGCGCTTGCAGCGGTGGCGAAACAGCGGCCGGATGCGAAAGTGATCGTGGAGCGAGAGTACGCGGAAGGGGTGCCACGGGTGGGCATGGAGGAAAACCTTTGCGAGCAGGTGTTTCAGAACTTAGCACTGAATGCTTATGAGGCGATGGGACCAGGCGGGGGCACGATACGTGTAACGATCCGGCCGGCGCGTGAGGGGGGAAAGGAAGGCGCCAGGGTTTCGTTTCAGGATAGCGGCCCCGGTGTCCCAGCCGATCTCAAGGAGCAGATTTTCAATCCATTTTTCACGACGAAGAAAACCGGAGTGGGGCTGGGGCTTGCAGTGGTGTCGAAAATTGTGGACGAGCATCGCGGTTCGTTGCGGCTGGAGAGCGGGCCCGGCCGGGGCGCGCTCTTTCTTGTTTTCTTTCCCGCGGCGAAGGGCGAAGGGAATGAATGAGCTGAGTGGGCAACTCGCGCATCCTGCTAACATACGAGTGACATGACAGCCATCCTGATCGTTGAAGACGAGCCGAAATTGCTTCGCCTGTTGGAACTCAACCTGGGCGAAGCGGGCTGGACAACCTTTCCCGCGGGCGACGCGGAAACGGGACTGAAGATCCTCGGCCGCGAGGCGGTTGACCTGGTGCTTACCGACTTCAAACTTCCGGGGATGAACGGGCTGGAATTTCTGCAGGCCATCCGCAGAGTGAACGCGGAAATCCCCGTCGTACTGATGACCGCCTACGGCAGCGTGGAGACCGCCGTGGAGGCGATGAAAAACGGTGCGAGCAACTATGTGTTGAAGCCGTTCTCGCTCGAAGAAATTAAGTTGGTGGCGCGGAAGGAACTGGACGTCCGCAAATTGCGCGCGGAAAACCGCGACCTGCGTGAAGAACTCGGCAAGCGGTACGAATATCCCAATATCGTGGCGCAGAGCGCGCGGATGCAGGAGGTGCTGGCGGCGGTGGAGCGTGTGGCGCCCACGAATACCACCGTGCTGGTGGGCGGGGAAAGCGGCGTCGGCAAGGAATTAATTGCGCGCGCGATCCACCAGCGGTCCAAGCGCGCCGGAGGGCCGTTCGTGAAAATCAATTGCACGGCGATCCCTGAAAACTTGCTGGAAAGCGAATTATTCGGCTATGAGAAGGGGGCGTTTACCGGAGCCACCTCGAGCAAACAGGGAAAATTTGAGCTGGCGGATAAGGGGACGATCTTTCTGGACGAAATCGGCGACGTTCCTCCGGCGACGCAGGCGAAGCTGTTGCGGGTGCTGCAGGAGCGGGAATTTGAGCGGCTGGGCGGGACGAAAACCTTGAAAGTGGATGTGCGGCTGATTGCCGCGACGAACCGCGACCTGCGCGCCGCCCTCGAGGACGGCACCTTCCGGCAGGACCTCTACTACCGGTTAAATGTCGTCCCGATCAATTTGCCGCCGCTCCGCGAGCACAAGGAAGACATCCCCGGCCTCATCGAGCATTTCCTGGCGGGCTACCGGAAAGAAAGCGGGAAGAATATTCGCGGCGTCACTCCACAAGCGGAGCAAATCCTGACAGGCTTCCACTGGCCGGGGAATGTGAGAGAGCTGGAAAACATCATCGAGCGCGCCGCCACTTTTACTCAGGGGGAATTGATTGAGGCGGGCGACATTCATCTGGACAATGAACCGGCGAAAGGCACGGGTGCGGGGGAAGCATTTCTTCCTCCGGGGATGACCCTCGATCAATGGGAAGACGAGATGTTGCGCGAGGCGCTCAAGAGGTCAGGCGGGAACAAGAGCCAGGCCGCGCGGCTGTTGGGGCTCTCGCGGAACGCGCTGCGCTACCGGCTCACAAAGATCGGCATCGCTGATGAGCCTGAAGGGCAGTCATGAACTGTGCTGGCCGGGCTGGCTGAAAACAACCAACGCCGGTTGAAAGGCACCAGTTCGCGTTAGTTGTTGCGAATCGCACGTTCCGCTCTTCTCTCCTAACATATTGATATCATTACACTTATTCAAGGCCTCGCCCAGCTCCTTCTTTGGCAATCCTCCTGCAATTGAAAGGCTGGGCCAGTGGGCCGTAGCTCGACACGTGGCTGCCGGGAAAAGTCGGAGCGGTACCGAAACGAGGTGCACCATGAAACGCTGGCTGGGAATTCTGGGAGTTCTGCTTCTCGCGAGTTTCTCCGCAGCGCAATTGAACGGTCAAGGCGCAGGCGCGCCTCCGCCTCCGAATGGCGCGACTCAGGACCAGTCGGGTCCACCTCCGGGCGTGGCGCGCATCAGTTTGATTCATGGCGACGCATCCACGCAGCGCGGTGATTCCGGCGAGTGGGTCGGCGCGGTGCTGAATACTCCGGTGCTTGCCGGCGACAAACTTTCGACGGCCGACGCCGCGCGCCTGGAAGTCCAGCTCGACTTCGCGAACATCCTGCGTCTAGCGGGAAGAACGCAGACGATCATCGCGACGCTGGGAGAAAATCACATTCAAATTCAAGTGGCACAGGGACTGGTGGAGTACACGGTCCTGAAGGGTTCCGATTCCGACATCGAAATCGACACACCGAATGTTTCCGTCCGCCCGTTGCGTGAAGGCTCCTACCGCATTCAAGTGAACGACGACGGCGAAACGCTGGTCATCATCCGGGACGGCGAAGCGGAGGTTTCCACGCCGCAAGGCAGCACCAAGGTGGGCCGGGGCCAGATGATCACCATCCACGGCACCAACGTTGACGCGCAATTCCGGACGAGCAATGCGCCAAGGCGGGACGATTGGGACAAGTGGAACGAGGACCGCGACCGCATCATTTCCCGGGCGGAAAGCTGGAACCACACAAGCCCCTACTACACAGGGACGCATGATCTGGATTCCTACGGCAATTGGGAAAATGTGCCGGACTATGGTTCGGCGTGGGCTCCCAATGTTGGACCTGAATGGTCTCCCTACAGCGATGGTGACTTTACCTGGGAGCCCTACTACGGCTGGACGTGGATATCGAATGAGCCGTGGGGATGGGCGCCATACCACTACGGACGATGGTTCCGCTATTCCAACCGGTGGATGTGGTGGCCCGGCCCCGTTTATCGGGCATACCGCCCCATCTGGGCGCCGGCGTATGTTTCGTTCTTCGGATTCGGGGGCAACTTCGGAGTCGGGTTTGGATTCGGCTTCGGCTCCATCGGTTGGTTTCCGACCGGCCCGTGCGATCCATTTTTCCCCTGGTATGGAGTTGGATTCGGAGCGCGATTCAATTTCGTCAGTTTCCACGACCGCTTCGATTTCCGGTTCAGGGACCGGAGAGACTTTGACGACTTCCATCACCGGTGGCCGGGCGCGCACGATCCGCTCTCACGGCGGTTTGATGAGCGCTTCTCGAACTTCCACCAGGCTGAGCGCGATCCGCACATCATGCGGAGCATGCACTCGGTTCGATCTGAAGATTTCGGCCGCGGCGGCGCTGGACGCAGAAATGGCGTTTCACCCGCGGAATTCCGAGAAGGACGCATGATGGCAGGGAACGTGCCCGTGGTGCCGACGCGTGAGAGTCTGCGGCCCGGCGGCAGAGAGGCGAGCCGTGGCTCAATCCCCCGAGGAGGACAGCAGGATTCACACTTCTTCCAGCGGAACCAGCCGCGACCCGTGGGATCGCAACATTCATTTAATGAGCAGGCCGGGCAGATCCAGGAATCGCTGCGCCGCAACGGACAGAATTCCGTGCAAGGTGGCGCAGGCGGACAGACGCGATTCGGCGGAGGGACGCAACAGAATACGCCGAATGGCAATGATGGGCGGCGTGAGCGGAATGGGATGTCGCAGCCGCCAAACGTTGACTCCGCAAACCCGGGTGGACGCAATCCGGATTCGGGTCCGCGACCGGGATGGCAGCGCTTCGACAATGGCGGCAACAACAATGGCGGCAGCACACCGCCGGACAACCGTGGAGGCGGAGGTTCGCAACAGCGGATGGATCGGCCACCCGTAAGGAGTTTTGAGGGGCAAGGGAGCCGGCCGCCCGAGAATTCCCAAGTGCAGCCCGCGCGTCCGCAGAATTCTCAGCCCGAACGGAACCGCGGCGGATGGCAGCAATTCACGCCGCAACCGAACCAGGGCCAGCAGGGTCCGCCGAACCGCGGCAATGGCGGCAACGGCCAGTATGGCGTGGATCGCCCGAACGGAAACGGGCAGATCAATAATGACCGTCCGAATGGGCAGGGCTACCAACAACCGAACCAAGGCCAGCAGGGTCCGCCGAACCGCGGCAACAATGGCGGCAACGGCCAGTATGGAGTGGATCGCCCGAACGGAAACGGGCAGATCAACAATGACCGTCCGAATGGACAGGGCTACCAGCAGCCTACCCAACCGCGTTATCAAGGCGGCCAGGGTTATGGCAACGCGCCCAACAACAACGGCAATAACAATGGGCGTCCTCCGCTGGAAATGCGGAGGCCGATCGTGAATGAACGACCGCAACCTCAGCAGGGCGGAGGCGGAAATCGCTATACGCCTCCTCCGGCGCCACAGAGTCGGCCAAGTTATTCACCACCGCCGAGCCAGCCGAGTTATACACCGCCGCCCAGCAGGCCGAGCTACACACCACCACCGAGTCGGCCGAGCAATCCGCCACCGAGCCGGCCAAGTTATTCACCTCCACCGAGTCGTCCAAGTGGAGGGTCAGCTCCTCCTAGCCGGCCGAGCAGTGGGTCCGGCGGAGGGGGCGGCGGTTCTCACGGAAGTTCCGGAGGCGGTGGCGGGAGTTCTCACGGATCATCCGGGGGGAACGGGCGACACCACTAGAATTAAATTCATCCAGGAAAAACTGGCGCGGCCGATTCTTTGAGGATCGCCGCGCTAGAACTTTTTTCGGCGTGGGTGGAATTAGTCCGCAGGGGCGTGCTTTGCAGTTTGAGGGGCGCGAGCGCCGCGCAGCCATGTTTGCAGGCGGTCGAGATAGAGGTACACAACAGGAGTCGTGAAGAGAGTGAGCATCTGGCTCAGGATCAATCCGCCCACGATAGTAATCCCGAGCGGCTGGCGAAGCTCGGAGCCGGTTCCGCCGCCGATGGCCAAAGGCACAGCGCCCAAGAGCGCGGCCATGGTGGTCATCATGATGGGACGGAAGCGAAGCACGCAGGCCTGATGGATGGCTTCCAGCGGCGGCTTGCCCTCCATGCGCTCGGCCTGCAGCGCGAAATCAATCATCAAGATGGCATTTTTCTTCACCAGTCCAATGAGCAGGATGATCCCAATGAGGGCGATGACGTTAAGGTCGGTCTTGAAGAGCATGATGGCGAGAAGCGCTCCGACACCCGCCGAAGGCAACGTGGAAAGAATGGTGATGGGATGGATGTAACTTTCATACAGGATGCCGAGCACGATATAGACAGCCGCGAGCGCCGTGAGGATGAGGACCGGCTGCGACGAGAGTGAATCCTGGAATGCCTGCGCGGTCCCGGAGAAGCCTCCGTGCACGCTGGCGGGCATGCCAAT
>JBGOTC010000096.1:0-9279 GCA_041476305.1 Terriglobia bacterium | reverse complement strand
CGAGCTGACTGCGGAAGCTTCGTTGGCCGAAATACGGGCACGGAGCAGGTTCGGGATCGCGATGGCGGCGATAATCAGGATGATCGCCACGACGATCAAGAGTTCGATAAGTGAGAAGCCCTTCTGTTTGTTACGCATTTAGCTTTCCTCCGCTGAGATGTGCCCTTGCTCGGATACGCCGCTTCTGAGACCTAGTGGCAAAGGGGAACTGCACAAGGGGTGATGTTTGCACCCTTCATAGTGCATGCCCAAGGCCGTTGGGGCTCCGGACCCGGGCCGTGGGCTCGCAAGAGAGGTAACGCCATTGGTTGCCTAATGATAGGAGTGGCGCGGTGCAAATTGCAACGGCTTCGTTGGAGCAAACCGGCTGCAAATTATTGAAATTGTGACACTTAATGTCAGTCCGGGCAGTCGTAAAATGTCAACGAACCTCTGCCAGATTGAAGCCAAAAGGGGCGACAATTCATGTGATCGAAGCTGCGTCTCCTTACGAAAAAGCGGGCCGCGGAGAGAGTGATTCGATAGAATCGCGGCACGCAATGGCCATAGATTGAGCTGTGACCGGAGCTGGCGATGAGTAAGGGATCAGCAATTGTGGCGATAGCTCTTTTCACAGGGCTGAGCCTCGGTGCGAGCGTTGTGCGCGCCGATGATCGGTCATCGCCAGCAGTGCACCGCGAGGAGCAGGCGGGGCGCGCAACCACGATTGTCTTTTGGGAGGATGGATTCCCCGCCGCTGATACTGCCGCGCCGACGCGAGCGCAACTCAGCGCGATGTTGCCGGGCGCACTTTTCACTGACGCCGCCCATCTTGCCGAAGCACTTGCTGCGAAAGAGACGGGGTTGCTGGTGATGCCCTTCGGCTCGGCGTTTCCTGAAGAGGAATGGGAAGCGATTCACAGCTATCTGGAGCGCGGCGGAAATCTGCTGGTGCTCGGCGGGCGGCCATTTACGCGGGCCGCATTCCGAGCAAACAATGTGTGGAAGTTGCGGCCTCACATTCAGGCATTTGCGCGGACATTGTTCCTCAACGACTATCAGGAAACGCCGGGGTCGGACGGTCTTACCTTTACAGCGAATGAAGACTTCGCGTTCCTGAAAATTCCAACATTCGCTTGGAAGCGCGTGTGGAGCGCGACAGTGCGGCTGACAGACGAAGACCTTTACAAGCGCGAGGGGTCGGCAGGGACGCTGGATACGCGACTGGATACATTCGCGTGGGGAGTGGCGAATGGGCGGCGGCTTGCTGCGCCGGTGATCGAGCTGGACCATTTGCAAAACCATTTCGTGGGAGGGAGGTGGATTCTTGTCGAGTGCGAGTTGAGCGAAGGATTTTACGCGAGCGCCGCGGCGGCAGAGTTGGTGCGGAAGTTGGCGGAGCGCGCAGGGGACAGCGCGGAGGAGTTCACGGTGCAGCCGTCACTGCCACTCTATCGATCGGGCGAGACTCCGACGTTCACAGTGCGCTGGCAACGATTCGGGGCGATGCCCCACGTAACACTTCAATTGAAAGGGACGAAAACCGAATCCAACGTCTGGGTCCACTTTCTTGCTCAGGCCGACGATGCGCACACAATCGCACACGCACTCTCATTGAACCCGGAAGTGTTTCCCTTCACTACCCAAGTTTCCTGGCCTGCATGGGCATCGTCCGGGAAGGGGCTTTACAAGGTCACGGCAACATTGCGCGTTAACGGAGAGGTACGCGCCATTTACCGGACCGGGTTCTGGATGGGCGATGAAGAGTCGCTGCGGTCCGGACCGAAAGTTGGAGTGAACGGGGACTACTTCACGATGGATGGGAAACCGGTGCTCATCGCGGGGACGACGTACATGGGGAGCGACGTGCAGCGCCAGTTTTTTATGCGGCCGAACCCGTGGCTTTGGGACCGGGACATGGCGGAGATCCGTGCGGCGGGAATGAACATGCTGCGGACGGGCTGGTGGACGGCCTGGGACCAGGTGATGAAGCAGAGTGGCGACGTCAGCGAACGAATGTTGCGGACCATGGAGGCGTACCTGCTGACAGCGCGGCACAATGGTCTGGCGGTGCAGTTCACTTTTTTCGCGTTCATGCCCGAAGTGCTCGGCGGCGAGAATCCTTATCTGGATCCCGAGGCCCTGCGGCGGCAGAAGGAATTGATCCTCTCGTTTGTCGAGCGGTTTCGCGATGTGCCATTCCTCGCGTGGGACTTGATCAATGAGCCGAGTCTTTCCAATCCGCAGCGCGCGTGGCAGACGCGCCCGAACGGCGATGCGCACGAACTCGCCGCATGGAATTCCTGGCTCGACAAACATTACGCGAACCACGGGGCCATTGCAGAGGCATGGCGCAGCGTGCCGGTGCCGGGGGGCGCGTCCGTGTCGCTGCCGGGGGAAGCGGAATTCTCGTCGCGGGCTTCGTATGAGGCGTGGCCATCGAATAATTCGCTACGCGCGATGGATTACCACCACTTCGCGCAGGAGGCGTTCCGCGGGTGGGTGATGGAGTTGCTCGACGCGATCCGAGCGGCGGGGAGCAAGCAGCTCGTTACGGTCGGGCAGGATGAAGGGGGCGGGCTCGACCGTCCGTCGCCTGCATTCTTCGGTGACGCGGTGGACTTCACAACGACACATTCCTGGTGGCTGAGCGACGCGCTGCTGTGGGATTCGCTGGTGGCAAAGCAGCCGGGCCGCCCGATGTTGGTTCAGGAAACGGGGGTGAGCCACGAAGTGCGCGTGGATGGCGAGGCGCACCGTTCCCCTGTGGAAGAGACGTCGCTTCTGGAACGAAAGCTGGCGATGGCGGCGGGGACAAGCGCGGGCGCGATCCAGTGGCTTTGGAATGTGAACGCTTATCAGCGCGACGACCGCGAGGCGACTATCGGCGCGCTACGTCCCGACGGCACGGAGAAGCCGGAAGCGGAGTTGTTGCGGCGCTTCGCGCTGTTCGCCGCCGCGGCAGGGCCGCACATGACGGGCGCGGTTCCCGCCGAAGTGGCGATCGTCACATCGCAAACGCTCCAGCTTTCGCCGCTGATGAATCTGGCGACGGAGGCGCAGCAGAAATCGGTGCGCGCGCTGCACTATTTGTGCGGAGTGCCGGCGTACGTGATTACCGAAAATAATTTGTCGAAGCTGGGCTCGCCGAAGTTGGTGATCCTGCCGGCGGCGCAGGCGCTCGGCGATGAGGCGTGGAGCGCTCTCGTTGAATATGTGAGTGGCGGGGGAACATTACTGGTGACGGGATCCGTGGAACGCGACGCGCACTGGCGCGTGACGCAACGATTGGCGGCGCTCGGGGCGCCCGCCGCGCCGGAAGCTCTGTTGCTGCGCGCCGGCGTGCAGCGAATCGGCGCGCGAAATGTTCCGCTCAACTTCGCGTTCGAGAAGCAGCAATCCGCCGAGGTGCTGCGGTTCGCTGATGGCGAAACATTGCACACCCTCGCGCACGGGAAGGGGCGAATCCTGGTTGCGAGCGCGCCGGTGGAATTGGCGGAGGGCCTGCAGGCGACGGCGGATTTGTATGCGTGGGCGCTTGGACAAGCGGGGGTGCAATCGCCTTTTGATGGGCAGACTCCTGCGGGGGTGTTGGTGCGTCCGGTGGCGCTGGCTGATTCCGTGCTTTACCTGATTGTTTCGGAATCAGCGAATGAAGAGACAATTTCCGTGCGGGACCGCCTGACCGGCGGAGAGATCAAGATGAAGATTGCGCCGGGGCGGGCGCAGCTCGTGTTGCTGAACCGCGCGGGGGGTCAGGTGATTGCGAGGTTTGGGGAATAGACCTCAGGGGCTAAAGCCCCCATATCGGCGCGCGATTTGGCACGACTGAAGTCGTGCCCTCCCAAGATTCAAACTGAAGAAAACCTCACAGCAGATTCGCGGAGGGCACAGAGGGAGAGCGGAAGTCACCTAGGGCGGGCAAGTGATTGCGAGGTTTGGGGAGTGAGTTGCCTGGTGTCGCGAAAGGGAGCTGAGGTGGACCTGGCACACAGATCCCTGCCTGCCCTGCCTACCGGCAGGCAGGCGGCAGGCAGGCTTCGTCGCCCGCCGCGGCGGGCTCCTCAGGATGACAAAGCAAGATAAGGCAAAGAGACAATTCAGAGGCAGAGTCATGGGCCCCGGGTTCGGCCCGTCCCGATGCAAATCATCGGGGCGCAAAGAGCGCGCCTCCGCCAAGGCTATGGTGGGTTCGGGAAGCCGGGCAACAAAGGCAAGCGCACAGCCAAGAGTGGCTGTGCTACCGAAAGGCTAAGCTAGAAAAGCCCTTGGAAGCCAGCCCCCACAATGCGCAAATCCCATCCTCAGAGTTCGGTTGATTGCGGCGAGCAGAGTGGTGTGTTTTAATACGCCAGTTTTACCAAAAGGTACCTCCAACAATGGGATTCTTCGGGTCCGAGGGTTTCTTCATACTTCTTGCGATCGTGTATTTGTTGGTGGTGCCAATCATCGCGATCGCGGCACTGGTCCGCGTCAACAGACTCGCAAGACGAAGAGGGGACGACGACGCTCTGCTGCGGCACATTGAAGAGCTGACGCAGCGCGTTACTTCCCTCGAGCGACAAATCTCAACAAGAGGTGAGGCCCCCGCAGCTCCCAGCGCGACCGCCATTCCGCGGCCCTCGCCAGCCACGCCGCCGCCGCCGATTCCTTCTTCCGCCCCTGTCAAGCAAGCTCCGCCACCTCAAGGGCCAGAGGCGCCTCTGGTGATTACGGAGGCGATGGTGGCAAAGGATGTTTTATCGCCGGGTTCCCAGCGCGGTCCCGTGGAGCCGAAGGGCGGCATTGATCTGGAGGCGCTGATTGGCGGGCGATGGCTGAACTATGCGGGGATTCTGGCGCTGCTTTTTGCCGTGGCGTTCTTTATCAAGTACGCGTTTGAAAACAACTGGGTGGGACCGCGCGGGCGTATCGCGATAGGACTCCTCATCGGCGCATCGCTGGTGGTGTGGAGCCAGGGGCTGCTCAGGCGCGGCTATCGTTTCTTCAGCGAAGGGATGGCCGGGCTTGGAGCGGCGGTGCTCTATCTTTCGCTGTGGGCGGGATGGCACTACTACCAGTTTTTCTCACAAGCGGCGGCGTTCGCGTTTATGGCCGTGGTCACAGCAGTGATGGTGCTGATCGCTGTCGGCAGGAACTCGGAGCGCGTGGCAGTGCTTGCCGTTGTAGGAGGTCTGCTCACGCCCATCCTGGTGAGCACCGGGCACGACCAGGAGCTCATTCTGTTCAGTTATCTCGCAGTGCTGGGCGCGGGGTTGCTGGCCATCGCCTGGGCCAAGAACTGGAGGTTTCTGGGCCCGATTCAGTTCGCAGGAACGCTCTTTTATTTCTGGGGCTGGTGGAATGTTTTTTACACCGCCGAGAAGCAGGCGTTGACGGCTTTGTTCGCGATTGTTTTCTTTGTCTTGTTCGCAGGCGTCCCGGTCATCCGAAGCTTGCGGCTATTTAAGATGTTCGAGGAAGAAATCGGGCTGGTGCTCGTCAATGCGGGGAGCTTCCTGCTGGCGCTGCACCGGATGCTGTGGCCGGATCAGCGGTGGACATTCACGCTCGCGGTTCTGGGTCTCTCGGCGGCGCATACAACGGTGGTGCGGTTTCTGCCGCGGCGAAGCGCGGCAGAGGGAAAATCCGTGAAGTTGGTGTTCGCAAGCCTGGCGCTTGTTTTCGCGACGCTGGTGGTTCCCATCCGGCTCGACGGCAAGTGGATCACGATGGGGCTGGCGCTGGAAGGCGCGGTACTGGTGTGGAGCGGATTGCGGGAAAAAGTTGTGGAGTTGCGGACCGCCGGACTTTTGTTGTTCGTGATCGTGGGCTGGAGATTGGTGTCGCTTCCAATCCCGGCGCCGCAGCCATTCTGGAACGCCCGGTTCGCAACGTTCGCGGTGAGCGTGGCGTGCTTCGCCATCACAGCAATACTGGCGCGCCGCCAACAGAATGATCTCCGCGAAGGCGAACGAAACGCGATTGCTGTCCTGGCCATCGCGGCGAACATCTACGCATTGGCGGCGCTTTCCCTGGAGACGTGGGACTGGTCGGGGAGAATGCCCTCGCTCGAACTCGACCGGTGGCTGGCGCAACAGCTCGCGCTCTCGTTGCTCTGGACTGTTTATGCGATTGGACTGATCATCGTGGGGATCCGGCGCAGCACGGCGCTGCTGCGCTGGGAGGCGCTGATCCTGCTTGGAGTGGTGGTGGCCAAAGTATTCTTCTGGGACTTGTCATCGCTCGACAGAATCTACCGCGTCGTCTCGTTTTCAGTGGTGGGACTGGTGTTGCTGCGCGTTTCGTTCTATTACCAGAAGAGAATCGGCAAACGGGCGGGAGGTGTGGGATGAAAGGGCAGAGGCCTCGCAAATTTGTCCCGGTGGCCGCGACCCTTGCGTGCGCGCTGGCGGGGATTACAGTGTTTGGTGCACCAGAGGCCGCGCTGCCTGACGCCTGGCGGAACTGGCATTTTTTCAGGCCGATTGAAATTGGCGCGACGCAATCGCCCCGGCTGGTCCATTTCGTGATCTCCAACGACGTCTATGTGGGCGCGAAGCCCCGGCTGGAAGACCTGCGCATCGTTGACGACCAATGGAACGAAGTGCCCTACGCCTTCCCCCAAACGGAGATTGCCCCAGGGCCGTTCACAGTGGATGCGGAAATCAAGGAAAACAGTTATTCACTCGGCCAGTACACGCAAGTTGTGTTGGACATCGGCCATGGAGGGGGCAAGGGAGCGCCCCTTGAACGCCACAGCATGGCGGAGCTGCAGATCCCGAAGGAAAACTTTTTTGCGTGGGTCGAAGTGGCGGTGAGCGATGACGCGAAGGAGTGGCGCATCCTGAAAGACCACGCGCCGATTTTTCGGTTCCACGCCGAGGGACGGGAAGGAACACGGACCGTGGAGTATCAGGAATCCACGGCGAGGTATTTGCGGCTGCGGATTCTAGATGGGAAAGCCAGGTATGAAATCGCGGGCGCCACTGTTTACAGGACGGTGGCGGGAGCGCCCCAGCGCGAACCCGCGAGAATCAAGGTGGAGCCGTACACGCGGGAGCAACGCACCGCCTGGCGCGCGGTGCTTCCGGCGGCGAGCATTCCGATTACACAGGTCCGATTCACGAGTTCGCAAGCTGAGTTCGTCCGCACCGTGGAGATCATGACCAGCGATGACGACAAGAATTGGCATGCCGCCGGAAGAGGCGAGATTTTCAGGTTTCGACAGAATAATAAGGTCGCCGAGCAATTGGCGATGACACCTGAACCCAGAATGTATGAGGGCTACTGGAGGATCGAGATTGTAAACGGCAACGACGCACCGCTGGAAGGCGTTCAGGCGGAGCTCATGACGACACCGCGACGCGTTCTTTTCAAACAGTTGCCGGGACGATCTTACAAGTTGCTCTATGGGCAGGGGCAGGCGCACGAACCACGGTATGACCTGGAACAAATCGTGTCGCGCGAAGGAACGGGGAGCGAAAAAGCATTGCTGGGCTGGGTGCAGACCAATACCAATTATTCCGATCCAAATCCCTGGACGGAGCGGCACAGCTCGATGCTCTGGGTGGCGTTGCTGGCGGCGGCTGCGCTTCTGGTTTACGCGGCGATGGGCGCGTTACGCACGACAACGAGAGAAAAGGATTCGGGATAGGGCGAGGTCAGCGGGACTTATCGAGGGCGGCGATGCGCGCGTCAAGATCGGCGATGGCGCGGGTCAGTTGCTCGCGGTATCGCGGGTTTTCGCTGGCCTCGAGCTTCTGGACAGTGTTCGCGCGGGCCAGCATCAAGAGATCGCGTTCCTGAGACTGCTTATTCTTCACTTTGCGGGATGAATGCGCGGCAGCGGAATCCTGCCGGTCGTTTTCACGATGGGCAGAATCCATCTGCTCTTCCACGGATTTGCTTTCCCAGCCTCGGGCCACGAATCCATTATACAGGTGCGAGTGAGTTCTTGCGGAATGGATTGCAATTTTCGTCCTCCGCGCCGGACTACGTAGAAGACGAGTGGACATCGCACAAACACATGCCACGCGCCCTAACGGGAAGAAATGACATCTGAGGTGGAGCTGCCACACAGGTCCTTCGGTCATCCTGATCGGATGCCCTCAGGATGACAACGGGAAAAGCGGCGCGCAAGAACTCGCGAGTTTGACGCTGCGGCGCCTCTAGCGGATGGCTTGCTCGAGCGCGGCGGCTGTGGCTTCAATGGCCGCGGCCTCTTTATCCAGAACCGCTGCGACGCGCGCGATCTGTTCATCCGCCAGCTTCCACTGCTTCTGCTCGATGGCCTCACGCACGGCGGGAATCGTCTTCACGCCATAGCCGGTGTAGAACCCCGGGGCGTAGAGCATGTGTTTGAACCACGCACGGCCGGGGAGGCCTTTCTCGTCTGTTAATGCGCGCTCGCACATGAGCAATTTCTGATTCACCGAGGCGATGGAGGCGTTCGCGAGTTTCGCGCCGCCATTGGCCATGGCTGCGATTCGTGCGCGGGAATAGTGGTCGGAGGCGCGCGCCAGGCCCTCGATGGCGTTGCGCAGCGGCGCGAAATTCAGGAATGGAGGCACGGTCTCGCGCGGCGGAATCACGAATGTCTGCTGCGGATCGGAGATGGCGTTAAAGGTGCCGTCATCAATCATGCGGTTGCGCTCGATGATCTGGTCGCGCCCTGTTTGCGCCAGGGCTTCGAGCTCTGTTCCATAGCGGCGCACGGTTGCCGTGAGCGAATTGAAATCGTAGGGGAGGAGATCAGCGTTTGCCATGCGCATCACGACGGTGCCGATGGTTTGGGCCATGGTGCGGGCATAGAGGAACCCGGGATCGTCGAAATGCGTGAACCAGTAGAAATCATCGTAGATGGAATGATAGACGCCGGCGCTCGAGTCTTCGCCGCCGTAGCGAAGGTCCATGCTGGCGATGCCGAGATAATCGAGATAGACGGTGTAATCAGAGCCGGAACCGAGCGCGCCAATCTGGAATTCCGGGCCGACGCCGCGTCCACCGCGGCCTCCGGCAGCGGGCGCGCCCTGGCCGCCGCCCTGCGCGCCGCGACGCAACATGTCACGCCGCAAGACTGAAATATTTTTTTCCGGGTCGGTGATGTCGCGGGCGACGTCACGAATGAACGTTTCGAGCGAGTGGGAACCAGAGGCGTTCAAGAAGCCGCGGCTGTTGTTATCGGAATTGATGTACACCACGGCGTGTTGCTTCAATTCTTCGGCATGCGTTTCTGCCCATTCGGTTGAGCCAAGCAGACCGGGCTCTTCGCCATCCCACGCGCAATAAATAATGGTGCGCTTTGGCTTCCATCCGGCT
>JBGOTC010000095.1:0-9281 GCA_041476305.1 Terriglobia bacterium | reverse complement strand
GCTCGGCCGAATTACCAGGGTGGACGTAAGTTCACTCCAATTCAACAACTGGTTTCAGGCGCGGCCCGATGAGCAGAATCGGACCGCACCCTGAGCTACGTCAACATTACCCGCCGAGGCGGAGCTGGTTACTTGTCGTCGTCCGTGTCGGCTGTGCGCACCATACCGCTGGCAATCCAGGCGCCACCCCCGGTCCGGACCAGGAATGCAATGTTCGGCTGACCAGTGCAGGCAGCAGGGAGAGAACCGAGGTTGCCCCTGAAGCGGGCATTACCCTTCGTGCTCAGTGCTACGAGCGGCGTATCCACAACAGTGGAATTCGTGCTGCCAGTCCCCGTGGTATCGCAGACCAGAGTGCCCTTGACGGTGGTAACGCCGTCCGGGGTTCCGATGGAGTTACCTCCCGCCAATACCAGGCCTTCGACGTCAAACTGGATGTCACCCGTTGTGAGATTGACTTCCGCATGTCCTCGTGAGGTATGCCACGGCGCTCCCCCACCAGTGACCTTTCCGGTGCCCGATCCAACCGTATTGCCGGGGGAAATAATGCCGACGATATCCTTCCACTCCAATCCTGAATCGCCAAAGTTGTGGCTGGGGAGCGGCGCAGCATGACTGAAGTTGAGTGAGCCATTGATCAGGATGGCAAACACCGCGAGTCCAACAACGATTAATGCTTTTCCGAAAGATGTACGGCTGAAGCTCTCCATTCAATTCTCCTTTTTTGAGTTGGAACAAATTGGACTTCTACCGAAGGCCGGCCTGTTGGCACAACACTGGACAGGCAAACGCGATTCCTTCAGCTTCTTGGGGGTTCGAGAGACACCCCGGCCTACGCCCGCGCTCCAGGTTCACATGAACCTGGGCGGAGCAATTTGAAATCGCGCGAAGCATTGGATGACTGCGTTCGCAGAATGGTCGCTGCAAATTGCAAAAATAATTCAGAAATCTTCCGCGCGACCATCCACTCAATAATTCCCGGGCCGGGAGGCAAATGAAGAGCTCTTCAGGATGAAGATAATTGCTGAATGCGAAGCGAATGGGAGACTGAACCCTTGTGAAGCGGCGAGCAAAGTGGACAAAGGCCGGGGGAGGGATCGCTCAAGTCTTCCAGGCACTGTTGCTGGGACCATTGCTGTCACGGATGTGGAGCAAGAGTCTCCGCGGAATGTGCGGTCACAGAAACAGATGACCCGCGGACCACGCGGCTGCCAGCTAACCGGGGAACATGCGATAGAACCAGTAGATGAGGATGGCGTTGTAGGCGGCGACCACAGCAAAGCCAACGAGAAAAGTTCTCGCGCCCTTGCCGAGACCGGAGTGCTCCTGCCTCCAGCGGTAGGCGCAGGAAACAATGAGCAGAACGGACAGGATAATCATGATGGCGACTACGACGCTGACGTCGCTGGTGGGGCGCTGCGCTCGCATCAGCCGCGAGACCTGGCGCATCGCTCCTCCCATGAGGCCGATGCCGTAAGCCAGGACCAGCCAGACCGACGGAGCCAGAATGCCAATAGCATAGGCCCAGCGATCGTGGAAATAGAAGAGCATGAGGACGATGACCAGATAGATCAGCGATTGATAGAAGTGCAGGAGGATGTACTCCGGCTCCATCGAGCTGAGGACGAAGAAGCAAACCATCATTGCGCTCGAGAGTGTGGCAATGCCGCGGTGAGCAGTCATGGAGGGGGCCCCTGCCATGCACAATAGGCGTGTGAGTGAGTTGAATACAACAGGTATTTGAGGGTGGGGGGAAGACGCTGGACATCTCGCTGGACGCCGCGCGGGAGTATACTGTCGCAAAAACGGGAAGCCCAAGTGCAAACCCCAGCAAGGCGGGCTACCCGCCGCGTGGCCGTGGAGGATCATGTGAAAAAATGTGCGGCAACTATCGCTTGTATCCTTGTCGTGGGAGCAGTCGTGCTCGCAGGCAACTCCCTGGCAGCGCAAAACGCGCCGGCGATTCCGGCGTGGGTAAAGCCGGGTGTGACGGTGGTCTATGACGCGGTCTCTGCGTTTGTGCAAAACGGACGCTTTACGCAGGGCGTTCAGGCGGTGATGACCACTCGTGTAAATTCCGTGACGGCGAACCAGGTGAATGGCGTGACAAACATGCAAACAGTAGGATCACCTATCGGGGGGACTCACGCGTGGGTCTGCAACGCCGCCGGAGTTTGCCGGGGCGACGCGACAGGGATGAACGGGAAGTTCTGGGTCGATCCCGAGAATCCGACAGCGTCAATCAGGGGACCGAACAACGAGCCATTCTCGCTGATGGGCAGCGCGCCCTATTCCTACGGCGGCAGGACGTGGGCTGCGACGACGATGAGCTATTCAAATCCCGCGACTGGAGTGCAGTACATGTGCGTCTTCGAGACCAAGAGCGGTCTGATCCTCGCCTCTGCTGAAACCTATCCCACGCAGCAGGTGCATGCGTACTTTCGGTCGATGCGCTGAGCACCGGCGAGCGGGCCGGGGAATCGAATGTAGCGCAGAGACGGGATAGGAATGTCAAGTTCAATTCTTGAGGACAGAATCAGGAATGCCGTTTGATCTCCAACCCACATTGACAGGTAAGCTCCTCGTACTCAGGCCCCTTCGACAAGAGGATTTTCAAGACCTTTATGCCGTCGCTTCCGACCCGCTGATTTGGAAGCAACATCCGAACAATGACCGCTACAAGGAAGATGTTTTCAGGAACTTTTTCAGCGGGGCCATGGAGTCAGGCGGAGCATTCATCGTGATAGACGCGAAGAATGGAAAGGTGATCGGGTCATCGCGATTTCACGGGTACAGCGACGAAAAGAGTGAGATCGAAATCGGCTGGACGTTTTTGGCCAGGTCGCACTGGGGCGGCGAGTACAACGGAGAAATGAAGCGGCTCATGCTGCGGCACGCCTTCCGATTCGTGCATAGCGTTGTCTTCCTGGTTGGCCCACAGAACCTGCGCTCGCAAAAGGCGCTGGAAAAAATTGGCGCTGTCCGCGGAGGATCACGGCTCGACGCAGAAGGCCGGGAGAGTTTCGTCTATCAAATCACCGCAGCGAGCTGGGCGGGCTGACGCGAGCGACACAATTCAGCTACGATGCTGAACATGGCAAGGCTGGTGGAAGTCAGCGGCGGCGCGGCGCCGGCGGTGAAGCTCAACGCGCAGCAGCGCGCGGCGGTGGAGCACGGCGATGGGCCGCTGCTGGTGGTGGCCGGCGCGGGAACGGGCAAAACGCGCGTCATCACGGAGCGCATCCGGCACCTGCTGGAATCGCAACCCGACCTCGCGGGCGAACAAATCCTCGGACTGACCTTCACGGACAAAGCCGCCGGCGAAATGAAGTGGCGCGTTTCGCAAACGGTGGGCGAGCGCGGCCAGAAAGTCCAGCTCAGCACCTTCCATTCCTTCTGCAAAACGGTCCTTGAAGAGCTGGAGCCCGCGAGCCGCGCGCTCGACAAGGTGGACCACTGGATCCTGTTGCGGCGCAACCTCCCGCTGCTTCGGCTGGAGCGCTTCCGCCGGCTGGCGGAGCCGGGGCAGTTCCTCGGTGACTTCGTGGAATTTTTCTCGCGCTGCCAGGATGAATTGGTCACGCCGGATGATTACCAACGCTATGCGGACGAATTGACGAGGCGGGCGGCGCGCGCGAAGGCCGCGGACACCGGACTGGATACCGATGCCGCGCGGGTGATGGAAGAAGAAGCCGCGAAGCAACAGGAAGTGGCGCGCGCCTATCGCGCGAGCGAAGAGTTGTTGCGCGAAGGGCGGTTCCTGACCTTTGGCTCCATGATGATGGGAACGGTGCAAACAATTGACGCCAACGCAGCCTTCGCGAAAAAGCTGCGCGAACGATACCGGTACATCCTGGTGGATGAATTTCAGGATACGAATATCGCGCAACTGGAACTCTTGTGGCGGCTGGCGAGCGACCACCGGCAAATTGTAGCGGTGGGCGACGACGACCAGGCGATCTACCGATTCCGCGGCGCGTCGTTCGGAAGTTTTCAGATATTTGTGGAGAAGTTCGCGCGGACTCCGGCGAAACCGGGCGCGGCGCTGCCCGTGCAATCGTTGACGCAGAATTACCGCTCGGTGGAACGCGTGCTGCGCGTCGCGAATCAGGTGATTTCACTCAATGAGAAGTCGGAGCTTTTTCCGAAGAAGGCTCTGACGGCGACCAAGCCGCCCGGCGAAAAAGTGCGCATCGTGGAGCTGGCGACGGCGGCGCACGAAGCGCGGTGGGTGGCGGGAGAAATTGCGCGGCTGCACGCGGCGGGAGGGTCGAGCGCTCCGTGGCGCAGCTTCGCTGTGCTCTACCGCGCGCACGTCCACCGCACTCTGCTGGTGGAAGAACTGGCGCGGCGGAAGATCCCATTCGTCATCCGCAACCTTTCCATACTTGAGAACACTCTGGTGCGCGATTTGATCGCGTATCTGCGATTGGTCGCGACGCCTTCGGACGATATCGCGTGCGCGCGCGTGCTCGGCGCGCCCGGCTGGCACTTCGAGCCGGCGGATATTGTGCGGCTGGCGGAGCGCGCGGCGAAGACCCGAGGCACGGCGCTGTGGGATGCGCTGGTGGCCGCATCCAGCGCGACGGGCGCGGAGCGCGGGCTTTCCATGGGCGCGCGCGCGTCGGAAGTGGTGGAGTTCATCACGCGGCTGCGAAAGCGCACGAAGAAATTGTCCGCGCACGAATTATTCGCGGAACTGGCGGGCGAGCTTGACCTGGGAGTGCAGGCCGGCGCGGATTCGCGTCCCTATCACGAGAGGCTGGCGCAGTTCGTGAAGGAGTGGGAGCCGAAAAGCGAAACGCGGCGGCTGGCGGAATTTGTGGATTACCTTGACTTGTTTCAGCAGGCCGGCGGGCAAATCAATCTGGAGGAAGAAACCGGCGCGGATGCCGTGCAACTGATGACCGTGCATGCCGCGAAGGGGCTGGAATATGACCACGTATTCATCCTGCGACTGACGCGCGGCGCGTTCCCTCCGCGGCAGCGTCCGCGCGTGCTGGAATTTCCGGATGAGCTGATGAAGGAGGAGCGTCCGCGCGGTGATTTCCACATCCAGGAGGAGCGGCGGCTTTTTTACGTGGCCCTGACGCGGGCGCGCGAGCGCCTGACGCTCACGGCGGTGGTAGACAACAAGCGCAACAAGCCATCTCCATTTTTGGATGACATCCTGGAGAATGCGGCGCTCGCGCGGCGCGAAGTGGAGCAGATCGCGCCGACGGCGGAGGCGAGCGTTTTTGCGGCGCAAGCCGGCGACGAGGCGGAGCAGGAGGAGCTCTTCCCTGCTTCACATGGCGAGGCGCACATTTTTTCCAAGATTGCGCGCTGGGCGGAACTATACCGCCCGCCTATCGGCGAGCCGCTGCATCTCTCCGCGTCGGCGATTGAGACCTACCGGTCGTGTCCCCAAAAGTATTTGCTGAACAATGTTTGGGGGCTGCGCAGCGGGCCGCACGCGGCCACAAGCTTCGGCAGCGTGATGCACACGACGATCAAACATTTCCTGGCGGAAGTGCGGAAGGGGCGCGCAGTGCCGCTCGATGAGGTGATGGCGATATTCGAGCGCGAATGGACGCCCGCGGGATTCGAAGACGACTTCCAGCAGGAGGAATATAAGAAGGATGCGCGGGAGCAATTGCGCGCGTTCCATGCGGGCGTGGCCGCTGACCCGCCACAGATTGACGCGCAGGAAAAGACGTTTGAGCTGGCGATGGAAGACGGCGTAGTGATCACCGGGCGGATGGACCAGATCAACAAGATCGGCGGGGGACAGAGGGAAATTGTGGATTACAAGACGGGCCGCCCAAAGACCCAGGAGACCGCGCGGAAGGATATCCAACTGAGTTTGTACGCGCTTGCGGCGCGGGAGGTGCTGGAATTCGACCCCGCGCGGCTGGTGTTCCACAACCTGACGGACAATTCGCGCGTGGAGACCTCACGCGCGGACAAGGACTTGAAGAAAGCGCGGGAAATTGTCGCCGAAACCGCCTCGGGGATCCGCGCAGGTCAATTCGCGCCGGAACCGGGCTTTTTTCAGTGCCGAAACTGCGCGTTCAGGCCGCTCTGCCCCGCCCACGAACAAAAAATGGTGATATTGCGCGCGGGGAGCTGACGGTGGGCAGCGGTAAGAGAAGTTCCCTTCCCCCAGAAACAATCAGGGCGCGCCTCGCGAGTGCGAAACGCGCCCTGAAATGTTAATTCGCGCAGTTCCTGAAGTTACGACTCTCCCCTGCCGCTTCCCGCGCCAAAAAGAAAGGCAAAGCGCGTTTCCGCCCTCCTCTATACGAGCAGGGAAAACGGAAGTCAAGAAGAAACTCACAGAAAATTTGATCCGCGATCGGAAGGATGCCAGCGCGGCGAGGCTGGGGGACAGGAGATAAACGGAATCTACTGCGGAGGGGCGGAGAAATATCCCTTGCGCGTGTGAACATCAAGCCCGGGGCGCTTCACTCTGACTTCAATGGAGTGGAAAGTGACCGCCCTTTCCTTGTGTTCCGGCGAATATATAAGCGTGTATTGGAAACGCGCCTGTTCCGCGACCGCGGGATAGAGATTTTCGAGGTCGTGCGAATTGGAGGCCCAAAAAATATCCCCACCGGACTCGTCGGCGAAGTCCCGGAGAATGGTCTTTAGGCGACCTGTGAGGGGTGTGCCGATGCCGATGGAATAAACGGAGGCCTCAGCCCTCTGGAGCATCTGGAGGGTCACTGGAAAGTTGTAGGTATTGACTTTGGAATCCACTCCGTCGGAAATCAGAAAGATAATTTTCCTGCGCTCGCGTGGCCGGGTGCGCAGGAGCTGCGCGGCAGCATACAAAGCGTCATTGACGCTTTTCGTCCCATTGCCAAAAATCTGGATGGTGGCCGGCGGCGTGCCCCCGGCCGGCACCTGGCCACCGTTGATCCTGGGGACGGTGGGCGTGGTGGCCGAGTAGTCCGGCTTCATGGGATGGCTGGTGGAAATCTGCAAGCGCTTGAGCTGCGTCAAGAGCTCGTCCGGACCGGTGATGAAGTCGCAGATCTGGTTTGGATAGTCGGCGAAGCGGTAGATTGCGGCTTCATCGGAATCGCCAAATCCGGCGGCGATGGCGCGGATGCTCGCCTGCAATTGTTTTTCAAAGTTGGGCTTGAGGGCCGCGTCAAAGAGGATGACGACAGAGAGGGGATAGGGATCCACAGTCATCCTGGTAATTTTCTGTTCCACGTCATCCTCAAGGATCCGGAAATCACCAATTTCCAGGTTGTTCACAATTTGTCCGTTGCCATCTTTCACCGTAACGGGGACCACGACTTCCGTGGCAGGAATGCGGATCACTTGCCCCTGGCTTGTTGGCTGGCCACCCTGTTGCGAACCGGTTTGCGCGGGCGGGGGCGGCGGAGGCTGCTGCTGCGGCAAGAGGGTGAGCGGCAAAGCGAGAAGAACCGCGGCGGCAAGACCAAGTGTTTTTCGTGGACAATTCATAAGGCTCGGCTCACCATAAAGGTTGCTGCACATCTTCCAACGCTCCGGCCGCATCCAAGAGCATCGGAGACCCGTACGGAGAATTATACTATGCGACTTCGCCCTCTTGGCATTTTGCTTGTCCTGACTTCGGCGGCCGCCGGCCTGACCGCGATCCCTTCCGCCAGTTCCTTTGCCGCGCTCCCGGGGACCCAAGCGCAAAGTCAGCCGCAAGGCCAGCAACAAATCACTGTCGGAGTCGGGCTCGTCAATATTTATGCCACGGTGCGAGACAACCATAAGGCGGTGGTCGCCAACCTGGAGAAAGCCGACTTCCGTATCTTTGAAGACAGCGTGGAGCAAAAGGTGGCCTTCTTTTCCCGCGAAAATACCCTGCCGCTGACCATGGGAGTCTTGCTGGACACGAGCGGGAGCGAAGCTCCCATGCTGGGCGCCGTGCAACAGGCCGCAAGCCAGTTCCTGGGGCGCGTGATGCAGAAGAAGGACGAAGCCATGGTCATCACGTTTGACCTGGACGTGGACATGCTCGCGGACTGGACGAACGACGTGCCGACGCTCAACCGGGCGATCCGCAGGGCGAGGATCAACACCGCGGGGGGAGGAGGGCCGGTGACGCCGGGCCCCTTCCCGACGAGCGGCCGGGGCGGGACGAATTTCTATGATGCGGTTTATCTGGCGTGCCATGACAAGATGGCCACGGAAGCCGGACGGAAAGCTCTGATCATTATTACGGATGCGGAAGACACCGGGAGCAAATTGAAGTTGGAGGACGCCATCGAGGCGGCCCAGAAAACGGACACGGTGATCCACATTCTGTTGGTGGCGGACCCCCGTGGCGGGGTCTTCGGCACTGGTGGCGGAGACATGGGCGTGGCGCGGAGGCTCGCGGAGGAAACGGGAGGCCGGGCCATTGATGTGCGCAACGAAAAAGAGCTGCTCAAGGCCTTTGATCAAATTTCGGAAGAGCTGCGGAGCGAATACCAACTGGGCTACTACTCCACCAACACGAAACACGATGGAACCTACCGGCACATCAAGGTGGAGACCACAAACAAAGACAACAGGGTGCTAACGCGGAAGGGCTACTACTCCAAGACGGACGAGAACTAGGCTGGCGCTGATTCCTCCCGCTCCGACGCCTAATGGGCGGGCGGGTTGACGACGGATTTGACGGTCACAATGGGGGGAATGGCGTAATAGCCCTTCCGGGTGCGGACTTCGAGTTCCTTGTGGCCGATGATATCAATCTTGATCCTGCGAAATTTCCCATCCACCACGTTGTTCGTCGGCGTATAGCCCACAATATACTGGCTGCGCAGCTCGGTCACGATATCCAGAAAAGATTGCGCCACATCTTCCACGTGGTAAGGGAAGAAGGCGCGGCCTCCCGTTTCGCTGGCGAAGGCATCGAGGACCTGGTCGCCAGTTGTCTTCGCGAATTTCTTGTCGAACTTCCGATTGGGATCTATTTCGTCTTGGGGGATCAACCATTGCGTGCTGGTGCTGATGGCATAAATGGATACGTTCGAGCGCGCGGCGACCTCGATGGCCTCGGACTTCAAATGGGAACTCAAGTTGTCGTCGCCGTCGCTAATCACCACGAGAACGCGGCGCATGTCGGGTGACCCGGTCTTCGGTAAAGGCGCGC
The DNA here is from genome assembly GCA_041476305.1 of Terriglobia bacterium. Classification (GTDB taxonomy): domain Bacteria; phylum Acidobacteriota; class Terriglobia; order Acidiferrales; family UBA7541; genus DASTCZ01. Next base: position 172 of record JBGOTC010000095.1, on the reverse strand, counting down.
TCATGAGTTTTTCCGAGGCCTTTACCATGGCGTCGTAGAGCGCGGTGCCGCCTCCAGCCTTTTGGGCGGCGATGGTATTGCGAAGCTTCTCCACGTCGTTGGTGTAATCCAAAATGACATCCGGCTGGCTATCGAAGGTCATCAAAAAAGCCATGTCCTTTTCCGCGCGCAT
>JBGOTC010000094.1:0-9294 GCA_041476305.1 Terriglobia bacterium | reverse complement strand
CGCGTAAATCGAATCGGCGATGCGATCGTTAATCATTAGCTTCTGCTTCCACTTACCTTGCCCATGGGTCGCATAAATGGAGTCGAGAACCTGCTTCACTTCCGCGCAGACTTCCTTGCGGAATTCCTCTGTTCCTTGTTCCATGCCGGGCTCGAGCATCGCGGCGTTTTGTTCGATGGTTAGTTTTGGATTGCGGTCCAGATTGTCCACGATCCAGCTCTCGCGCTCGGTGATGATGTGCGCGCGAAATTCGTCCCGCGCGACTTCGTAGCCCCAGTCGCGGAACGCCCCCTCTGTAAACTTTTGAATGTTGCCCTTGTGGACCAGCGTCACTGTGCGCCGCTTGTAATCCAGCGCGTATTGAATGGCGCGCCGCACCAAGCGCTTCGTTCCCGTGGGTGAGATGGGTTTTATGCCGATGCCGGAATCCAATCGGATCTGTTTCTTCGTGCCCTTGAGCATTTCGTTGTTCAGAAAATCAATCAACTTCTTCACTTCCGGTGTGCCAGACTGCCATTCGATGCCGATGTAAACGTCCTCGGTATTTTCCCGGAAAATCATGATGTTCATGCGCTCGGGGTGGCAGACGGGCGAAGGGACGCCGGGCACATACTTAACAGGACGCACGCAGGCATAGAGATCCAGCAACTGGCGCAGCGCCACATTCAAGGAACGGATGCCGCCGCCCACGGGAGTCGTCAGTGGCCCTTTGATGGAAATGCGGAAGTCGCGAATGGCGTCAACCGTGTCCTGGGGGAGCCATTCCTTAAACGCGTTGAATGCTTTCTCGCCCGCAAATACCTCAAACCACGCCACGCGGCGCTTGCCGCCGTAGGCGCGCTCCACTGCCGCGTCAAACACCTTCCGGGAAGCCTTCCAAATGTCGCGCCCCGTGCCGTCGCCCTCAATGAACGGAATTATGGGCCGGTCGGGGATCAGAAACTTGCCCGCTTTGTAATCGATTGCCTTGCCGTCCGCGGGAATCGCGACGCCGTTATAGGATTGCTTCATAATCACATTCCTCTCACGAGGTGGAACCTCAGAATCGCGAAAACGATAACACAAAGCATCCCCTCACGCACTGTGACGCCGGACACACGTTGTCCCTCTTCAGCGCACAGCGTTGATGTACGCCACTTTGGAATGAAAGATTTATCGTCACTTATACGTAGAACAAGGGAAAGCACAAACGATTCCACGTCGCGCAAAGGGAGTTGATGAATATGGGTGTGTTCAATTTCCATGCCAGGTTGCGTTCGATCCGAGTATCGCTCCTGATTCTCACTGCATTGTTGGTTCCGCTTTCCAGTTGGGCGCAGGTGGCGCCTCCGGCGCCCCAGTCTCCTCCTGCCACCCTCGCCGGACTCATCGAAGCTGGCCGCAAACAATTGCAGTCTGCACGCGTTGCGCAAACGGCCGATGCGTATCTGATGGCTGAAACTCTTTTTGATCAAGCCGTAAGATTGGACTCGGCGTCCGGACTCGCGCTTGGATTTCGCGGAGCGGCCAAGCTTGAACGCTCGGGCCTCCTGGCACGGCAGGGAGATTTTGGGCCGGCCGGCAAGTTAATGGCTGATGCTGGACTCGACATGGATGCCGCCGTTCATCTGAGCCCCGCAAATTGGCAGGTGCGCATGCTGCGCGGCATGAGCTATGCGCAATTCCCAAATTTCATGGGGAAGGGACCCACAGCCGCTGAAGACTTGGAAGCTCTCATCGCGAATCCCGAATTCGCAAAGCAGCCAGGTCCCGTGCGCGCGGCAGCTCATTTTCAGCTTGGCCATGTCTCGGTGGACTTGGGCCAGCCTGATCGAGCGCGCGCCGCCTGGTTGAATTCCGTTAGCGCCGCGCCCGACAGCACCGATGGCAAGGCCGCAAAAGCGGCTCTTTCAAAATTGGGCGCGGGTGACTCAGCCCACGACTCCGCGGGTCATCCCATGCCGGACCGTTTTCCGCAACTTCGGGACGACGTTGCACCTGTCATTGTATCGGCAAGTTTCACTCTTCCCGGACACAATTTCACCGCCGACGATTCGACGTGGCATCCCCGCATGCTCGAATTCATGAAGGCCCTGGCACATCAGCCGGGGCTTACCTCCATGCACCGTCTGGTGAGCCTCGATCATCCCGGGATGCTCGTGATTCTGACGTGGTGGAAAGACAAGAAGGCGCTTAACGACTGGTTCTACAGCCGGGGCCACCAGGACATCATTCAATGGATTTACGGCCGCGGCGGAGAGGCCCAGGCGCAACCTACTTCATCCCAGACAAGTCAGGCATCACAAATCGCCATGGAGCTGTTCACGACCCTGCCCGGCGGCATGCAATTCGGGGGCGGGATAGGTCCGAAGATTCCGCCGACGCCTCGCTGACTCAATTTCGGTTTGGCCTCAAGAAAACAAAACGCCCGCGCCGGTTACCCGATGCGGGCGTTTCTCAAATACGGGCTGGCTAAATATCGTAATAGAGCTGGAACTCGTACGGATGCGGACGCATCCGGACGGGATCCACTTCGCGTTTCCTTTTGTATTCGATCCACAAGTCGATGAACTCTTTGTTGAAGACATCTCCCTTCAACAGGAACTTGTAGTCCGCTTCGAGGGCCTTCAACGCTTCCTCCAGCGAACCCGGAAGGGAAGGCACCTTCTTCAACTCCTCCGGGGAAAGGTCGTAGATGTCCTTGTCGAGCGGGGCGCCGGGATCGATCTTGTTTTCAATCCCGTCCAGGCCTGCCATCAACATTACAGAAAACGCGAGATAGGGGTTGCACGCGGGATCCGGCGGGCGGAACTCAACTCGCTTTGCCTTCGGGTTATTCGAATACATTGGGATGCGGATGGCCGCTGATCGGTTCCGGCGGGAGTAGGCCAGATTCACAGGGGCTTCATAACCGGGAACGAGCCGCTTGTAGGAATTGGTGGTCGGCGCAGCGAAGGCAACGATGGCTGGCGCATGCTTCAAAAGGCCACCGATGTACCACAGGGCGGTCTGCGAAAGCCCCGCGTAACCATCTCCGGCGAATAGCGGTTTGCCTTTCAGCCAAAGAGATTGATGCGTGTGCATACCGGAGCCGTTATCCCCGAAGAGAGGCTTGGGCATAAAGGTGACGGTCTTGCCAAATTGATAGGCGACGTTCCGCACCACATACTTGAATTTCATGATGTTGTCGGCGGACTTCAGCAACGACTCGTACTTGACGTCGATTTCGCATTGCCCCGCGGTGGCCACTTCGTGGTGGTGGCATTCCACTTCCATGCCGCAGGCCTTCAATTGCAAAGTCATGTCCGTGCGCAAATCCATGTAGTGGTCGGTTGGGGGAACGGGGAAGTAGCCTTCCTTGAAACGCGGACGATAGCCGAGGTTGTGCTCTTCGCGCCCGGAATTCCACCGGCCCTCTTCCGCGTCAATGTAGTAGAAGCCGTGCTGCTCCTTGGAATCGAAGCGCACATTATCAAAAATGAAGAATTCCGCCTCCGCGCCAAAGAAAGCCTGGTCGGCAATTCCCGACCCCTTCAGATACTTTTCCGCATTCCGCGCGATAAACCGCGCGTCGCGCGCGTAAGGTTTTTTCGTGAGTGGGTCCACGGCGTCGGCGAACATAACCAGCGTCGGCGTGTCGCGGAAAGGATCCATGAACGGTGTATCCGCGTCGGGGATCAGCAACATGTCCGACTCATGGATGGATGCCCAGCCGCGAATGGAGCTGGCATCCATGCCGAAGCCCTCTTCGAAGGATTTTTCGTCGAGTTGTTCGATGGGAAAGCTGACGTGTTGCCAGATGCCGGGCACGTCGATGAATCGCAGGTCGAGGATTTTTGCGTTGTTCTTTTTTGCGAATTCGAGAACCGTCTTCGGGTCCATCCATTCTCCTCTAGGTGGGAATTGCAGTCGTACCGAGGTACGCGCGACAATAACGCAAGCCTGTGCAAGCGTCAAGAACCACTCGCGGCAGGCCAATCAGTCCATTGGATTGTCTCTTTACCGGATTTGGACGCGGAACAACCGCTTAATCGTAATATTCTTCGCCCAGATGCGTGATCAACCCCTCGCCCATCAACCAGCGCAACGTGTTCTTCAGTTTCATGAGTTGGATGAACAGGTCGTGCTCCGGGTATAGCTGTGGGGCGCACATGGGAGACTTGAAATAGAAGCTGAGCCATTCCGCGATTCCGTGCAAACCAGCGCGTTGCGCCAGATCCAGGAACAGTACAAGGTCCAGCACCAGCGGCGCCGCCAGAATTGAATCGCGGCACAAAAAATCCACTTTGATTTGCATCGGGTAACCCAGCCACCCGAAGATGTCTATGTTGTCCCAGCCTTCCTTGTTGTCGCCGCGCGGCGGGTAATAGTTGATGCGCACCTTGTGGTGAATGTTTCCATATAATTCCGGGTACAGCTTGGGCTGCAAAATATATTCCAATACTCCGAGTTTCGATTCTTCCTTGGTCTTGAAGGAATCGGGGTCGTCGAGCACTTCGCCATCGCGGTTCCCAAGGATGTTCGTCGAAAACCACCCGTTCAGTCCGAGTTGCCTCGCCTTGAAACCGGGAGCGAGGATCGTTTTCATGAGAGTTTGCCCCGTCTTGAAGTCCTTCCCGCAGAGCGACACATTGTGCCTGGCCGCAAGCTGCTGCATGGCGGGGATATCGACGGTCAGGTTCGGCGCCCCATTGGCGAATGGCACGCCGCTGGTAATGGCCGCCCAGGCGTACAGCATGGAAGGCGCAATGGAAGGGTGATTTGCCTTCATTGCGTCCTCAAATTTCTCAATCGTGGTATGCACATCGTGCTGCGTCAGGTAAATTTCCGTTGAACCGCACCAAACCATCACCAGACGGTCAACTTTCGATTTCTTCTTGAATTGCGCGATGTCTTCCTTCACTTGCATCGCCAGGTCGTATTTGTTCTTGGCCTTCTTGACGTGCTTCCCGTCCAGATTCCGGCAGTAATTCTGGTCAAACGCGGCCTTCATCGGATGGATGCCGCTGAGGAAGGACTTCACTTTCGCAAGATGCCCCGGCTCCAACACACCCGCATTCTTCGCCGCCGCGTAGGCATTGTCCGGGAAAACATCCCATCCTCCAAAAACCAAGTTGTCGAGTTTGGCGAGCGGAACAAAATCGCGGATGAGCGGAGTGCGCCCTTCGGTCCTTTTACCGAGTCGAATCGTCCCCAATTGCGTGACGGAGCCGATGGGCAGCGCAGCGCCGCGCCTCACGAGCTCCACGCCGGCCATGAACGTGGTGCTGACGGCGCCCATACCGGGTGTCAGGACTCCCAGCTTCCCTCTTGGCGGTGCGATGCTTGTCGGACGGCGCATCCGTTTCTCCCCTGGATTGAATTCCGAAATTGAATTTGGATCACGGTCTCAGTCGGGACAATTGTTGCTTCATCGACTAAGCTGTACCCATTCGCGCGGCTGGTGCAACGATGCTCGTCTTCGCAATCACCACGGAATCCGATACTATGCTCGAACGCGATGCGTTTTGCAACGCATCTCGTCCTATCGCAATTATTCTATTCGACCAAGAGGGAGATCACCGATCATGCCGAACCCGGTAATTCAGTTCCAAATGCTGTCCAAAGACCCAGAAGCGACTTCGCGCTTTTACTCCGGCGCGTTCGGTTGGACGGTGAACGCGAACAACCCGATGGGTTATCGCAGGATTGACACAGGTTCCAAGGATGGCATCCAGGGAGGGATCTGGCCCGCGCCGCCCGAAGCTCCAAATTTCGTGCAACTCTTCATTGGTGTGGACGATGTAAAGGCCTCGGTGAAAAAAGCGGAAGGCCTGGGCGCCAAGATGCTCATCCCGCCGACGGTTCTTCCGGAAGGCGACGAGATGGCTGTGCTGCTTGATCCGCAGGGGATGTCCTTTGCTGTCTGGCGTCGGAAGTGACACCGAACTCAAATCAAGACTTGCTTTAGGCCGGGTTTCGGCCGGCTTGAGGGAGTAAGAGACTATTTTCTTCTTTCGCGCAACTCTTCAAACATCCGGATGATCTTGTCCAGGACGCCCGCTTGTGCGAACCCTTGTTTCATTGGCGCCTGCATGGCATTGGCCTTTGCAATTTCATAGTGCCTCCGGAATCCGCCGCGGAACCCGGGAAGGACGTCGCGCAAAGCCGCTTTGATCACCGTGTTGGAATCGGACGCATCGTCAACCGCCCGCATAAGCATTGTCAGCCCGGTGCGGACTTCGTGAGCGATATTCTTGGATCTCTCGCTATCCATGTTTCTCAATCACATCCAATTCGTCCAAGGGTTTACTTTGCTTCGGCCGCAATCACAGAAAGCATTTCTACAATCTGGTCCACCATCTCAGCCCTTGAGATAAGCGCGTTGGAGGCCATCAACGACGATTGCTGCTTCACGATCTCTTCATTTTTCATGTACGCGCCCGCGAATTCCGGAACCAATTCCATCAATGTCTTTTTCATCACCGCGTTGGACAGCGTCAATTCATCCACTGCATCCAGCAGCAGGACAAGGAATGTCCCGATTTCGCGGGAATTGAATTCTGGCTTCCTGGCGCTCATGGCTTTCTCCGAAACTCACGATCTTGGCCGTACCCTCGAGCTGGTCAAGTCTATCACTCCGGCGCAGTACCTCCGGACCTAACGTCCGGATGTCGACTCGAAGGTCAGTTCTTTTTTCCGGCCGCTTGCTTGCTCGCTTTTGCTGCCTTATCGGATTTCTGAATGGGCCGGGAGCCCGGCTTTTGCCGCAGCGCAGCGAGGAACGCGCTCAAAGGGAGGGTATTGAGCACGTCCTTCTTCGTTATCCACCCGCGGCGCGCCATTACTACTCCGTAACGCATGTAGGGAAGATTGCGCGTTGCGTGCGAGTCCGTAGAAATCACGATTTGCACGCCGCGGTCCCGCGCCATCCGCAAGTACGAATCGCGCAAGTCCAGCCGGTCAGGGTAGGCATTGCACTCCATCGCCACACCATATTTGTGGCATGCATCGAAAACCTTTTCCATGTCGTATTCAAAGGGTTCGCGCCGCAACAGCACCCGGCCTGTCGGATGAGCAATAATTTGCGTGTAGGGGTTTTCAATGGCCGCCAGCATTCGTTCGGTCATCTCCGCGCGCTCCATGTTCATGTAGGAGTGCACGGAAGCCACCACCACATCGAGTCGGGCCAAAACTTCGTCGTCCAAATCGAGCGAGCCATTCTTGAGGATATCCACCTCAATCCCGGTCAACAAACGGATGCCATCCACGCGGCTTTGCGCCGCATGGATCTTCTTGATCTGTTCGAGCGTGCGTTTTTCGTCCATCCCGTTGGCGACGGTCACGGCCTTGGAGTGGTCTGTCAGCGCGATGTATTCGTAACCGAGGGTGCGCGCCGCCTGGCCCATCTCCTCAATCGAGTTCTTGCCGTCGCTCGCCACCGTGTGCATTTGCAGATCGCCGCGGATGTCCGCGAGCTCGATCAGGTGCGGGAGCTTGTGCTCCGCCGCCGCATCGATTTCACCGGTGTTTTCACGCAGCTCGGGCGGGATGTAATCGAGCTTCAATTTCGCATAGATCTCTTCTTCCGTGGCTCGCGCCACCGGTCGCTCACCCTTCAACGTGGAGAGTGCATATTCGTTAAGCGTATAACCCATCTTCAATGCGCGGCTGCGAAGGGAAACGTTGTGCTCCTTGGATCCCGTGAAATAAACGAGTGCGGCGCCGTAGCTTTCTTTCTCAAGAAGCCGCACGTCCACCTGCATTCCATTCTTCAAAAGAAAACTGACCTTGTTCTCTCCATGCGCGAGCGTTTGTTCGATCTCAGGATAGGCAAGGATGTGCTTGGCGATGCCTTCGACGCCTTTCGCCGTGTGCTTCTTCCCGAGGGTGACCAGAAGGTCCAGGTCCCCGACTGTTTCTTTCCCGCGCCGCAACGATCCGGCCGGGGTGACAGATTCCACTTGCGTCCCCAGTTTCTGAATGTGCGCGGTCAATTTCGCAACCGTCTCATCAGCCGTATTCAGGTGGAAACGTCCCGCGGCCTTCTTGAATGTCTCTGCGGCCTTCAGGATATTCTGTTCGCTCTTTTCGCCGAACCCTTTCAGAAGCCGCAACTTGCCTTCGCGAGCAAGCTTTTCCACCGACTCCACCGTCGCCGCCTTGAAGGTCTTCCAGATCACCGCGACCTTTTTTGGTCCCAGGGATTGAAGTCTCAAAAGGTCCAGAATGGTCGCGGGGTATTTCTTCAGGAGTTTTTGCCTCGTCGAATAGTCGCCGGTCCGCAGAATCTCCTGGATGTGATCCGCCATGCGATCCCCAATTCCGGGAAGTTCCATGAGCTTTGCCGTGTCTTTGGCGATTTCTTCGATGGGATCGCTCAAACTCTCCAGCAATTCCGCGGCCCGTTCATAGCTGCGGAAGCGGTTGTACATCGCCCCGTCGATCTCCAGCAGGTGAGCGGTTTCCAGCAGGATGCGGGCAACTTCGCGGTTTTCCATGCGCTGATTATACGGTGGAAGGCGCAAGAAAAAGAAAGCCGGCGGGGGCCTGGACTTTGTTTGTCCTGGAGGTGATGCCCGCCGGCTTCGTAGTCACATCGGAGAACCCGATGTGGAAGTCTTCAGGTTATTTTCTTCACTTCCGCTGCCTGAGGTCCCTTCGGGCCCTGGATAATCTCGAATTCAACCGGATCGCCTTCTTGCAGCGAACGATACCCGTCCCCAACGATGGCGGAGTAATGCACAAAAACATCCGTGCCGTCGTCGCGCCCGATGAAACCGAAACCCTTTGAGTTGTTAAACCATTTGACCTTTCCGACCAAAGTGCAATTTCCTCCTGTTCTGAGCAGTTGACCCCAGCCCCTGTTCTCGTCAAAGGGGAAAATCCCCCTTCTCGGCAGCCATGAGTGTACCAACAAGATAAGGGGCGTCAATATAGCTGCAGGGAATGGCGCCCAGGATTGGGTGGGTGGCACTCAGCAGGACTGGACTGGCGAACCGACCCTATTTCCTGGGCCTTACGATGAATCGCGCGTAGTAAAGGATGCCCGCCACCGACTTCATGTCGTGGATTTTCCTCTGGAGGATCATTTGGAGCAGGGTTTTCAGTGAGTAGGGTTTTGGCTCGATGCGCTCGTCCTCATCGGGATTCGTCTCCCCCAACGTCAAGCCTGTGGCCACAAATGTGACCATAGGTTCTCTCACGAACCCTGGAGTGGGAAACACATTCATTATTTTGCGCAAGCGTCTGGCGCGATATCCGGTCTCCTCGGCGAGCTCCCGGCGCGCGGCCGCGACAGGGTTTTCCCCCGGCTCCTTGCGCCCCGCCACAAGT
>JBGOTC010000093.1:0-9393 GCA_041476305.1 Terriglobia bacterium | reverse complement strand
CGCGCTGGGACTGCAGACGGGGAATATCGCGGGGCACAGGGCGTTTCGGCACGGGGGAGAAGTCTCCGGATTTACGGCGCAGAACGCGGTTTTTCCGGACGACCGCGCGGCGGTGGTGGTGTTGACCAACCAGGACTCGAACGGCGCGGCGGGTGCGATTGCGCGGGCAATTGCGGGGCTGGTCTTGACTCCGGCAAATCCGGTGGCCGCCGCACGAATGATTCTTGCGCGAAGGGTGTTCATGGATTTACAGCATGGGAAAATTGACCGGACGCTATTTACGGACAACGCGAATTCCTACTTCACGCCGGAGGCACTGCGAGATTTTGCGGCGAGCCTGGGGCCGCTCGGCGAACCGCAGGGGTTCACAGCGGGCGGAGAGCAGGGGCGCGGGGGGATGACATTCCGCGGGTTCTCGGTGACTTTTGCGCGTAGGATGCTGGAGATTTCCATCTATGAAATGCCCGACGGGAAATTTGAGCAGTTTCTGGTGAGCGCGGCGAATTAGACGAGGGCTGCGGCGGCGCGGGGCAACAAATGCTCGAGTGCATCACTGCAAGCTATTCTTGAGCTAGAAAACACTCGCCGCGAAAACTAGTAGTACCACTATATTTTCTTCCACCCCACGTTCCCTTTTTACCCGACAGGCGAATGGCTCCCCGAACCATGCGCGGCCAAGCCATTGTGTTTTCAATGATTTATGGATTGGAAGCATTGTTGCTGTCACAAGAGGGTATCGGGCCAAATGTCTCCAACGGGCCGCGCCCCCCGCACGCGTGCCCCAATTCGCGAATGGGAGGAAAGAGATCATGACACGCAAGTCACTGATTTTCGTGGGAGTCACACTCATCACTTTCAGCGCCGCCGCATTTGGACAGGGCGGGGCAGGCACTTCATCGTCTCAGGGTTCGGGACAGGGCGCTTCACAAAGCCAGCCCCCGAAGACCGGTTCGCAGGCAGGGGCGCAGGGCAGCGCCTCCTCGCAGACGAACGCGTCGGCGCAGGCAAACAAGAATGGCGCGCAGGCTTCGGGAAACAACTCCACCTCCGCAAACGCGCAGGCCGGAAAGAACTCAGCGCATGTGGACAACGGAACGACGATGAACGCCGTGCTGTCCCGCCCCGTGGACGCGAAGAAGAACAAGCCTGGTGACGAAGTGACGGCGAAGACAACGCAGAACGTCATGTCCAACGGCGAAGTGGTGATCCCGAAAGGGAGCACGCTGAAGGGCCACGTCACGGAAGCGAAGGCGCGGGAGAAGGGGCAGTCTGAATCCGCGCTGGGCATCGTGTTCGATCGCGCAGTGATGAAGAACGGGCAAGAGATGCCGGTGAATTTCACCGTACAGGCGCTTGCGGCCGCGCAATCCATGACCTCCGCAGCGACGGGCCCGGATAGTTTTGGCACGGGCGGCTCGGCGATGGGGTCGGGCGGCGCAGCTGGCGGCGGTTCGATGGGCGGCGGAGCAGTCGGTGGTGGACTTGTCGGCGGCGTTGGTTCCACGGTGGGTGGAGCAGTGGGATCCGCGGGCAACGTTGCGGGCAGCGCCGGCGGAAGTGCGACCGGCACGCTGGGCTCAACGGTTGGGACTGCGGGCGGCGTCACGGGCGGCGTGGCCAGCTCCACGAACGGAATGGTCAGCGGCACTGTCGGCGGACTCAATTCAGCGGGGCAGATCGTTTCCACGAGCCACGGAGTGTTCGGGCTGCAGGGACTGGGCCTGACTTCGGCGGCCGGCAACGAAACGCAAGGCTCGCTGATCACCTCGACAACGAGAAACGTGCACCTGGATAGCGGTACGCGAATGTTGTTGGTTTCACAAAGCCAGGCGCAAGCAAGCAGACAGTAATTGCGGAAACCAGCGCCGGTTTCACACGGCGGGAGGAAAAAATGAGAGGACGCATCATCCTGGCCATGCTCCTTACATTCGCATGGGCTGCTCAAGCGAAGGAACACTCGTACCAGAAGGGCGTGCTGGCATCGATGGACACCTCGGCGTGCGGCGTGCAGGAAAAAGGGCACAAGACCGTGGCCGGAGAATTTCTGGGCACGGACGCCCAGCACAAGACCACGCAGGAAGTGCTGTGCCAGGAATACGTGCTTCAGACGGAGCGAGTGATCTACCGGCTCCGGCCGAGGGACGACAAGCATCCGGTGCTCCTGCCCATCGGTGAGACGGCGGAGTTCCGCATTGACAAGGACAAACTGATTCTCCGCGTTCCGGAAATGGACGGGAAGGAACGGGAGTACACGGTGCTCTCGATGACTCCGCGTCCGGCGGTCACGGACAACAAGGCCAGCAATTCAGCAAGTCACTAGGAATGCGCGCGGCGGCGGGCTTTTATTGTCACAGAAAGCTCGTCGTTGCGCGTGTTTGTAAAACGAAGAACGATGCGGCCTTGATCATCGAGGGAGATGACCGCGGGCGTGTCCGCCGAATCGAGCAGCCAGCCCGCGGGCAACGTGACGATGTTAAGCGGGCGGCCGAGCGTGCGCTTCCAAATCAACAAATCCTTTTCCACAGTGTAGCCGACCGGGTCGGTGTAGGTTTCCTCCACGCGAACGCGAATGGATTGCCCCTCGCCGATAGGGCGGTCCAGATCGCCCTGCACCACGACGGAATCGGGATCGGTGGGCTCGGGGTAATACCCGAGCGCGTTCACTTCCTTCCCCTTCACCGTGTAGGTCTTCAATTCCTTGCCGGAATCCAGGTCAGTCATTTTGCAGTCGGGCGCGACGATGCTGCCTTTGCGGACAAAACTGTGCGCGTACTTCTGGCCGGGGCGAGAGATAGTGAAATCGTGGGAGATGCGGAACTGGTGCGAGGCGGGGTCGAGGAGCCAGTAGGTGATTTGGCGATCCTGCTCGGCGCGGTGGAATTGGGCGCGGAGGGCGAGGGGAGCGAGGAGAAACGGAATGACAATCGCCAATGGCAGCGCTCGGCGCATCGATTGCAAGAGGTGACGAATCACTAGAGCCTCCGCGCGGTGATCTTGACGGGGAGCTGATCGTCGCGATCATTCAGGAAGCTGAGGCGGATGCGGCCGTCGGAGCCGGTGCTGACAATGGCGGGGGAAGCGCTGGAGACAAGTTCCCAGCCTGCGGGCAGGACGACAGTGTTGCGCTTGATGCCAAGAGGGCGGTTGAAGACAAGCAAACCGTCCTGGAGAAAATAGGAAGGAGCGTCCGTGTAGGTTTTGAAGATGCGGATGCGCGTCTGGCCGCCCTTGGGGACGGGCGCGGGCAGAGTGACCTTTAGAAAGAGGTCCTCATCCTTGGCGCGGTCAGAGACTTCGCCAGTGGCCTTCGCATCTTTGCCATTCACAGTCTCGAATTTCAGGTCCTGGCCTGTGCCGCGCTCGATGACGCGCTCTTTGGATGCCGTGGAGCCGGCGCGGATGGGATTGAAGAAATATTTCGCGCCTTCGCGGACTACGGTGACGTCGTAAGTGATGGCGAACGAGTGCGTCTCCGGGGCTTCCAGCTCATAGAGCGTGTAATCATCCGCCGCCGAGACCGCGTAGCAGAAGAGAAACGCGAGAAGGATAATTGCGCGCCGCATGGTTTGTGGAGGCGAAGTCTATCACGGCCCTAGGCGCTAAGGTGCCTTTGCCGCGACGACGCCGATGTTCGCGATGGCGGCATCTTTGGTCATGGTGGGCACGGCGCAGATGTAGAGCACGATTCCCGCGGCGGGAGCGTGCGCATCCTGGACCACGCGGCCGACATAGTCAGTGACGATGCCGATGAGCATCCCTGCGGCGACATAAGTGCCGCGCTTCACCAGCGGATAGAAAATCCCCGGCTGATTGCCGGAAACGGTGAGGACCTTTTCGATCCACACTGGGTTCTGGACGAAGAGCGCCCCGCCCGTCAGCATTTTGAGGTAGCGCATCACGTTCTTGCAGCCGTAAATCAACGCCTCCAAGTCCTCAGGTTCTACTGTTCCTGCGCGGCCGGCTTCGGCGATGGCCGCGGGCTTGCCGCGCGTGACGGCAGTATTCGACAAATAGCGCGAGGCGGCGGGGTCGCGCGGGAAGTCAGATTGGATGATGATGGTGTCGAGGCCGAAGGCGAGGGTCATTTCGCGGGAGATGTTATCTACCTTTTCATTTCCGACAATCGTCCAATAGGAGTACGGGCGCAGGTCCTCGTCGAGATCGCCGCCGTGGAGATCAATCAGGTAATCGCATTGCTCCACCACTTGTTTGGTGATGAGGAATGAAGCGCGATCCGTTTGCGTGCCGTCCATTTTCCCGGGATAGAAGCGATTCATGGATTTTTTGTCCACGGGATTGACGTGCGGGACTTTCTGCTCGAATGACGGGATGTTGACGAGGGGCACGAGGATGAGCGTGCCGGTAATCTCTTTGGGATCGATCTCCGTGATAAGGCGCTCAACAGCAATGATGGAGGCGTATTCCGTGCCGTGCGATCCGGCGACGATGGCGAGGACGGGACCGGGGCGCGCTCCACGAATAACGACAACCGGAATTTGCGTGGCGGCGTCGACGCCGGCGGGGACATCGATGAAGCCATAGGCCTTTTCACCGGGCAGCGCCGAGGCGGTGCCGACTTTGAAACTGGATTGCTGGGCGCGAGCGGGAAGCGAGAGAGCCAGCACCATGAGTGGCAGTGCAATTCGCAGAGTGATTCGAGATATCCGGCGCATGAGACCTCCTAGAGATTTGCGCGCAGGCTAACGTGCGCAGAGGGAAGTGTCAATGAATTCGCGAGTAGGATTCGGAGAGCACCCGGAATGGAGCTGGCAATCTCTGGTAGAATCGCGGATTCAAGTCTCAGATTCGATTGTGCACGAGGTGAGTGGCAACATGCCTGGTGAAGGGTCCGCAGCGGCTCCGGTGAAGTTGAGGCACGATTGGGCGCTTGCTGAAATCGGCGATATTTACGCGTTGCCGCTGCCGGAGTTGCTTTACCGCGCGCAGCAGGTTCACCGCACCTTCCACGCACCCGACCGCGTGCAGACCTGCAGATTGCTTTCCATCAAGACGGGGGGCTGCCCGGAGGACTGCGGCTATTGTCCGCAGAGCGCGCACTATTCGACGGGGCTGGAGCGCGAGAATTTGATGGATCCGGAATACGTGATTGCGCAGGCGAAGCAGGCGCGCGCGCACGGAGTGACGCGGTTCTGTTTGGGCGCGGCGTGGCGCGAGGCGCCGGAGGGGAAGGAGTTCGAGCAAGTGCTGGAGATGGTGTCAGGGATCGCGGCGCAGGGATTGGAAGTGTGCTGCACGCTGGGGATGCTGACCGATGCGCAGGCGCGACGGCTGGGCGAAGCGGGGCTGACCGCGTACAACCACAACCTGGATACTTCGCCGGAATTTTACGGACAAATAATTACGACGCGCGTTTATGAGGACCGTCTGCGCACGCTGGCTGCGGTGCGCAAGGCGGGCGTGACGGTGTGTTGCGGCGGAATCGTGGGCATGGGGGAATCGGAGCGCGACCGCATCGGGTTGCTGCAACAACTCGCGAACCAGGAGCCGCATCCGGAAAGCGTGCCGATCAACACGCTGGTGCGCGTGGCGGGAACGCCGGTCGCAGAGCAGCCACCACTCGATTCTCTGGTGATCGTGCGCATGATTGCGACGGCGCGGATCCTGATGCCGCGCTCGATGGTGCGTTTGGCGGCGGGGCGGCAGCAGATGTCGCGCGAAGCGGTGGTGCTGTGTTTCATGGGCGGCGCAAATTCGATTTTCGTGGGCGACAAATTGTTGACGACGCCGAATCCCGGCGAGGACGAGGACGCGCAGTTGCTGGGAGAGCTGGGGATGCGTCCCATGGAGTCCCATGCCGGATGAAGAGGATGCGCGCGCGCGCCGAGATGCTGCGGAGGGGCGTCAACAAGTTTCCGCGAACTTGACGCGAGCGATGGAGGCGGAGCTGGAGGAGCTCGCCTCGCAGGGGCAGTTGCGGTCACTGGAAATTCCCACCGGAATCAATCTCTGCTCCAACGACTATCTGGGACTCGCGACGCATCCGGCGCTGCGTGCGGCCGTGCTCGATGGCATCGCGCGCAGCGAACGCTTGGGCTCAACCGGCTCGCGGCTCTTGGCGGGGCACGCGCGCGAATGGGACGAACTGGAGGAAGAGTTCGCTGCGTTCGCGGGGACAGAGGCGGCGCTGTTTTTTACGTCGGGCTACACGGCAAACGTGGGCCTGTTGAGCAGTGTGCTGAGCCGCGGCGACATTGTTTTTTCCGACGCACTGAATCACGCGAGCCTGATTGACGGGATACGTCTCTCCGGCGCGGAGAAAGTGATCTATGCGCACCGCGAATTGGGCGCGTTGGATGCGGCGTTGCAAGCGCGCGCAGGGCGGCCGGGGCGGAAGCTGATCGTGACGGAGAGCGTTTTCAGCATGGATGGAGATTTGGCGCCGCTCGCGGAGATGGCCGCGCTGGCCGCGCGGCACGGCGCAGGCTTGGTGGTGGATGAAGCGCACGCAATTGGCGTGTTCGGCCCGGAAGGCAGGGGACGCGTTTCGGAACTTGGCCTCGCAGGGGAAATGTTTGCTGTGGTGCACACTTGTGGCAAGGCGCTCGCGAGCGCGGGAGCGTTCGTATGCGGAAGCGCAACGCTGAAGAAATACCTGATCAATCGCGCGCGGACATTCTTGTTCAACACAGCGCTGCCGCCGTATTTTGCGGCGCAGGTCCGCAAGGCGGTGGAGCTGGCGCGGAGTGCGGACGCGGAGCGCGCGCGGCTTGCGTCGTCGTCGGTTCGATTGCGCGCGGCGTTGCAGGCCGGGGGATGGAACACGGGCGCGAGCGCTTCGCAAATTGTGCCGGTGATGCTCGGAGACAATGCAGCGGCGACGCGCGTTGCCGGGGAACTGGAGCGCGGCGGATTCGCAGTGAGAGCCATCCGACCTCCCACAGTGCCGGAGGGATCGGCGCGGCTGCGGCTCTCGTTGACCTGCAAGGTGACGGAGGCGGACCTCTCACGATTGGCGAAAGTTTTGGGGCATGCGCGGGGGCGCGGGGCGGCTCAGTCCGCCGGCAAATTGTAGAGACGGATGACCGGACAATTGTTCATTACCGGGACGGACACGGGCGTCGGGAAAACGGTGCTCTCCGCACTGTTATGCGCGGCGCTGGAGGCGAGCTACTGGAAGCCGATCCAAACCGGCGCGGACGAGGATTCCGACAGCGAGAGAGTCGCTCAATTGGCGGCGTTGCCGCCCGCGAGGATCTTCCAGGAGGCGTATCGCTTCGCGCAGCCGGTTTCGCCGCATCTGGCGGCGCGCTGGGCCGGCGCACAGATTGAGTTGGATAAGATACAAATTCCTGAAACCGCGCGGAACGTGCCGCTGATTGTGGAAGGCGCGGGCGGCGCGTTGGTGCCTCTGAACGAGCGCGAGTTCATGGTGGACCTGATGCGCCACCTTGGACTCCCGGTCTTGATCGCGGCGCGAAGCTCGCTCGGAACGATCAATCACACTCTGCTGACGCTTGCGGGATTGCGCCAGGCGAACGTCACCATTGCCGGGGTGGTGATGATCGGCGAGCCGAACGCGGAGAACCGCAAGGCGATTGAGCGGTACGGAAGAGTGCGCGTGGTGGGGGAAATCCCACGGCTGTTGGAAATAAGTCGGGAAAGACTGACGCAGGTATTTGAAACGCGGTTCGACCGGGAGTTTTTCGCGGGAAAAGGAATGGCTGCCGGAGCTGCGTGATGAATATTGAGGACGTCGAGCCTCTGAAATAAATTTGATGAGCACTCCCTCCAAGGCGTTGCGCGACACCATGCAGATTTGGCACCCGTTCACTCGCGGGACGGACCCCGCGCCGTTGAGAATTGTGCGCGGGGAGGGCGCGTATCTCTTCACAGAAGATGGGCGGCGCATCCTGGATGGGATTTCTTCGTGGTGGGTGAATCTGCACGGCCACGCGCATCCGGCCATCGCGGAGGCAGTGGCGCAGCAGGCGCGAAAGTTGGAGCACGTGTTGCTTGCGGGATTTGTGCACGAAGGCGCGGAACGATTGGCGGAGGAGCTAAAGCGTGTCGTTCCGTCTCCACTGGAACACGTTTTCTTCTCGGACGACGGATCAACTGCAGTGGAAGTGGCGCTGAAAATGGCGGTGCAGTACTGGCGCAACTCCGGGAAACCGGAGAAACAGGGAATTGTGGCGCTGGAGCACGGATACCACGGCGACACGGCGGGGGCGATGTCGGTGAGCGATGATTCCGCGTTTAATGAAGCGTTCGCAGTCATGCGCTTCCCCGTGGAGCGGGCGCATTCCGCATACTGTTATCGGTGCCCCGTGGGATTGAAGCGCGAATCGTGCCACATCGAATGTGCCGACTCGCTGGAGAAAATCCTCAAGGAGCGTGGGGAGCACATCGCGGCGGTGATTGTGGAGCCGCTGTTGCAGGGCGCCAGCGGGATGATTGTTCATCCCGTGGAATTCCTGCAACGTGTTCGCGCTCTGACGAAGAAACACAACGTGCTGCTCATCGCTGACGAGGTGCTGACGGGGTTCGGGCGCTGCGGAAAAATGTTTGCGTGTGAAATTGCTGGCGTCACACCGGACATGATGTGCCTCTCGAAGGGAATCACGGGCGGATTTCTGCCCATGGGAGCGACGCTCGTGACCGGTGAAATATTTGACGCGTTCGGCGGGCCCGACTCGAAGCGGGTGTTCTGGCACGGCCATTCATACACAGGGAATCCGTTGGCATGCGCGGCGGCGGTGGCGAGCCTGGAGATTTTCCGCACGGAGCCGGTGTTCGAGCGCATCGCCGGGATCGCAGCGGTCCACGCCGAACGACTTTCGGGGATTCGGCGGCATCCACGGACGGGCGATACGCGCTCGATTGGAACGGTAGCGGCGATTGAATTGCGCGATGATGAACCGGGGTATCTCTCCGGGGTCGGGCCGAAGCTCTACCGGTTTTTTCTGGAGCGGAACATTCTGCTGCGTCCGCTGGGGAACGTGATCTACTTCCTGCCGCCCTATTGCATCGATTCCGGCGACCTCCACCGCGTGTATGACGTGATTGAAGAGGCCATCCAGAACTGAGGAGGGCACGGTATGCAGCGATGAATTGCGCGGCACGCCAATTTGGATTGCGAGCCGTTTGACCCGCGAAAAACGCAGTCCACCCACTGAATATTGCGGATTGGCCGGGAAGCGTTGACGCAAGAAGAGTTGGCCGGTATCCTGACACTAGAATGAAATACGCCCGTCAAATGGAATTCGCGTGCGGCATGTGTCGCTGCTGTATGTGCGCGTGTTGTAGCGCTCCATTTGGCGGAAAGGTGTTGGCCGGCTAAGGTAGACCACAAGTCGCAGCATAGCTGACAAGCCCACCGCCAGAAGTTCTGGCCGGTGGGTTTTGTGTTTTCAGGGACTTTTCAAGAGCCGG
>JBGOTC010000092.1:0-9413 GCA_041476305.1 Terriglobia bacterium | reverse complement strand
TGGTTCGCAGTAAATATGTTAACGACCACTCCCGCTGCTGCTCCGTCGACCAGAATGATGGGGGTTCCCGCAGGGGATCCAAAGTCATTTCCGTCGAGCGTCATGGTAAATGACGCCGCTCCCGCCGCCTTGCTTGATGGAGAGATGGAAGTCAACAACAGGCGGCCGGTCTGATTGATGCCCGGGACCTGCACCACCCAGACGCCGCGGCCGTGCGTGCCGGCGCGGAGCGTCTGCGAACTCTCGCGCAGAGTCAGGGACGTTACCGGGGCCGGAGGCAAACCGGTGCTCACCGGGCTCCAAGTCGTGCAGGGCGCTCCCGCGAGGGGATCCGCGCACTCGAAGACTCCGATATCAGTTCCGATGAACACCGCGTCAAAATTGAGCGGCGCGCCGATGTGATCCACGGCGATGTCATTCACCGGCGTGTTGGGCAACGCCCCCGCCGCGACGCCGCTGACGTCCACCCAAGTGGTGCCACCATCCGTGGTTCGGAAAATGTGTCCAACGACATCGCCGAATCCGCTGAACCCTGAATAGGAGAGGAAAGCAATGTCCGCGTTGGTCTTGCTCGTTCGGACTTCGGTGGCATAGCGCAACGGCAGGGGAGGCTTGGTCAAATTCGTCCAGGTCGCGCCGCTTCCCAGGTTTGCATTCGTGGTGCGCCACACGCGTCCTTCAGAAGTGGTGGCATAGACGACGTTTGAGTTGGCCGGTGAAACGGAGATGGAAGTCACTGTCACTGCCGGGGTGCCGGCGGTCAGGTCGGGCGAGATGGCGGTCCAACTGTTTCCGTAATCCATTGTCTGCCAGACGCGGAAGGTGCCGAAGTACACGCGGCCGCTCACGGCTGGATCATGGACCATGGGGGGAATGAACAGAGAGCGGTCGCCGCTCAAGCCAACTTCATTCGAGACGCCCACCCAGGTGCCCGCCGTGCCGTCAAACTGGGAGCGCAGGATGGCGATGTTCTGACAATTGGCGTAAATGGTGGTGGGGAGCAGCGGATCAATCGCCGTCCACGCGCCATCACCGCAGGTCACATGATCCCACGGCAAACCTCCCAGCCACCGTTCCGTGCCGTTGTCCTGCGTGCCGCCAAATCCGATATTTTCATCGCTGGGGTGCACGGCCATGCCCGGATAAAACTGCGTAATCACCAGATTCGCATTGTTTCCCGTTTGCCAGGTGACCGGAGGCGTCAATGTCGCCGCGTTATCGGAGAACCACAGGCCGCCGTCATTCCCGGTGTACAAGCGGAAATTCCCGCCGCCGAGATTTGCGTAGGTCATGGCGTGGGTATCCACGTGAGGGCGCACGGCGGTGGAACCGCTGGTGATGTCGATCCACGCGGTGCCGCCATTCAAGGTGCGAAACACCGTGCTGCTGTTATTGGTGAACGCGGAGCCGCCGACGATGAGATTATTCGGGTCCGTCGGGTGAACAGCGAGGGCCATGTCATACCAGCACTGTCCGTTGCAGAAATTTGGGAGGTTAGGAAGCGCGCTGGGGGAGATGCTCGTCCAGTTCGCGCCACCGTCCGTGGATTTTACGAGCGCCAGCAGGCTGTCCGTGTTGATGTTATCGATGGCGACGTAGATGACGTTGCCGTCGCTGGGCGCCACTGCGAACTCATGCCGCCCGAGGCTTGCCGTGGGAAGGCCGGGCGCCGTCCCCGTCAATCTCGTGAAGGTCACGCCGCTGTCCGTGGACTTATAAAAGCCAAACACCGCCGAGTTCCCGGCCTGGCCGAGCGTGGCATAGACCACGGTATTGTCCGTGGGATTCCAAACGATCCCGTTGCCGGCTGCGCCGCTTGCTGAAGCGATCTGCGTCCAGGTCGTTCCGCCGTCTGTGGTGCGATAGATTCCGGATTTTGTCGCGTCACCGGAGTCCCGGACCGCGGCCAGCGCGATGCTGGCATTCGTGGGGTTCACGGCGATGGCCCCCACCATGAATCCGCCGCCTTGAAAAGCAGACTTCGAGATGGGGCTACAGAAAGCGCCGGCGGGGCCGCACTGCTGCGTCCAGTTCGCGCCGCCGTCCGTGGATTTGTAAATGCCGGCGCCGTAATAACTGTCCTGCGAGAAATTCAGTTCGCCCGTGCCCACATAAATCGTACTGGGACTCGAAGGCGAAATTCCGATTCCGCCGATAGCCAATGACTTATTCTGGTCGAAAATATTGAGCCACGTTGCTCCGCCATCCGTGGATTTCCAAACTCCACCCGTGGCCGCGCCCAGGTACACCGTTGGGGTGGCCGAAGGAGTCGGATCCACGGCAATGGCTGTCACCCGGCCTGTCGAAGCGGGATTTCCAAAGTTGGCGCCGCCGGCGGAATTCGTCACGGGTTGCGGGCCGATGTTTGTCCAGGTGGAAGGCGCGGGAAAATTCGTTAATGTTTCAGTCAGCTGCTGGGCCTGCGCCTGGGGAAGTTCGCGCGGGAGGATCCCCAGTTCCCGCTGCTGCGTGATCATGGTTTCAAGTTGTTCACGCGAAGCTTGGAGCGCCCCGCCAGGCGTATGTTGCAAGGGATAGGCGCGCTGGCTGTAAAAATAATTTGCGCGCTGCCGCGGGTCGTCACCGGATTCGCCGCCGGTGTCCGGCGCGAGGGAGAATTCTTCCGCTTCACCGCGAAGCTTGTTGACTCGCCGGCCGGCGGATGGCGCCGCGGGGTTCCGCGCCGGGCGATTTGTGACGGCAGTTTGTGTTCCTGGCTGATGCGCGACCCGATTGTGTGCCGCTTGTGGGCTGGCCTGCGCCATTTCCGCCGAGGACTCTGCCGGCCTTCTGTTTCCAGACAGGAAATGAATTATGGCGAAAACCAGGATGGCAAGAATTGCGGCGCACGTTGCCCACGTGCGGTATGGCCGGATGATCCTCATCAAATCCTCCAAGCGTATTTGGACCGTCTCGTTCGACCTGATGAGTAAGTGCGCCCGAGCGCGCCGGCCTTCCCAAGTCCCAGAAGGGGTTACTCACAATCTATTGAACTGAAGATACCAAACAATCGCGCTTGATGACCAAAAAATCGGCGTCGGGATGTTGGCGCATTCAATCGCGTTGCGCGCGCGTAGTGGAAGCCACGGTGAGGAATCAGAATCGCTCCGGCCAGATCACATTGCGGTCGATCTTCGCCAGGCTTGGCGTGCCGCAGAGCGCCATGGCCGCCAGGAATTCCGAGCGCAGAATCTTCACGACATTTTCCACGCCTGCCGCTCCGCCCACGGAAAGCCCCCACAAATAAGACCGCCCAATGAGCACGGCCTTGGCCCCGAGCGCCAGCGCCTTCACCACATCCGTCCCGCGGCGGACTCCGCCATCCATCAGCACCGGGATGCGCCCTTCGACGGCTTCCACCACCCGTGGAAGCGCGTCTAGGGTGGACGGGACCGTATCCAGATTTCTGGCGCCATGGTTTGACACCAGAATCCCTGAAACTCCGTGCTGCACGGCGAGCTTCGCATCCTCCGGATTCAGAATCCCCTTCAAGAGCACGGGGACTTTGGCGAACGATCCGATCCAGTCAATTCCCTCCCAGGTCAATTTCGGATCGAGGATGGCCGAAAAGATTCCACTCTCCCCGCTTGACCCCGGGTGCTGGGCATTGCTTAGAATCGATTTCAAATTCTCGATCTGCAGGCCCGGGGGCAGATGGAACTGGTCGCGCTGCTCGCGGTTGCGCACACCGATCACCGGTGTATCCACGGTGATCGTGATGGCCTTGCATCCCGCTGATTCCGCGCGCTGCACGAGTTCGCGCGTGAAGCCGCGGTCTTCCTGGACGTAAAGTTGGAACCACAACTTCCCAGTCGCCGCTTTGCCCACATCTTCAATCGCCGTGGTCGCAAACGAGCTGACCACCAGAGTGGCGCCCGCCGCGCCGGCCCCGCGCGCCGTCGCCGCCTCGCCCTCGGGATGCATCAGTTTGTGATAGGCAGTGGGAGCGAGCAGGATCGGGAAATCCAGTTTCTGCCCGAAGAGTTCCAGTTGCGTGTCCAGGTGACTCACATCCACCAGCACGCGCGGCTTCAGCCGCATGGTGTCAAACGATTCACGGTTGCGGCGAAACGTCAGTTCATCGCCCGCCGCGCCGGCCACAAAGTCGTAGGTCATTTGCGGCAATCGTTGCCGCGCCAGCTCTTCATACTCGAATAAATTTACGGGTGAGCCCACCCCAAGCGGCGCGTTCCGGGGACTCGGAATTGCCTGCGCGCCTTGCGGCTGACCCTGTTGAGGTGGGTGACTCGCTCCGCGCGCCAATCCCGGAAGGGCCAGCCCTCCCAGCAGTGCGCTAAGCGATTGCAGGATTTCGCGCCGGTTCATCGCGAGGGACTTAGTTACTCCCGCGGACTCCGCGTGTCAAGCGGAGAGGATGCCCGCGTCGACACACAGTGCTGCCAGATCATTGAGGCAGGCCGTCGGCCCCTGCACAACAAACCGTCGATGGTAGAGCATCAGCGCGCGCAACCCGGCAAGCTCTTCGCCGCCGCCCGCGCGTCCCGGGCCGCCATGCAGGCAACTGGGCACAACATTTCCATGCCCGGTCGATTGGCCTGCCACGGAGCTATCCACGACCATGATGCGCCCGTGCAGATCGCCGATGCCGAGGATTACTTCCTTCACGAAGCCGGCATCGTTCGAGAAAATGGATCCCACGAGCGATCCCAATCCTCTCCGCACCATCGCGATCAGGTCCTCCGTCGCGTCATAGGCGATCAGGGTGGCCGCGGGGCCGAAGACTTCAACGTCATGGACGAACTTTGCCTCGCGCCCCTTTTCACAAGCGAGAAGTGTGGGTTGCACGAAGGCCGATTTCTCGCGGTCCGCATCCACCGGCTGAAATTTCTCGTCGCCGCCGAACACCACCGCGCATTCCTGCTTCAGCTTCGTGAGCCCATCGAAGCAGGATGCCTGCTGCGATTTATTCACCACCGGGCCCATCTTCACTTCCGCATTTCGCGGGTTCCCCACCTTTGTGGCGCTCAATCGTGCTGAGATGGCCTCGCCGAGCGCCTTCAGCTTTGCGCGTTGCACGAAGATGCGCCGGATGGCCGTGCACTTCTGCCCGGCCTTCAGCGTCATCTCCCGCACAATCTCTTTCACGATCAAATCAAACACGTCGGTCCCGGCGTCCGCATCCGGCCCCAGGATCGTCGAGTTGATGCTGTCCGCCTCAATGTTGATTCGCACCGCGCGCCGCAGCACGTTGGCGTTGGAGCGAATCCCGATAGCCGTCTGCGCCGATCCCGTAAACGAAATCAGGTCTTCCTCG
Source organism: Terriglobia bacterium (assembly GCA_041476305.1). Taxonomy (GTDB): domain Bacteria; phylum Acidobacteriota; class Terriglobia; order Acidiferrales; family UBA7541; genus DASTCZ01. The sequence goes on along the minus strand of JBGOTC010000092.1, from coordinate 4,138 downwards.
CGGACCAGGTCCGGCAAGTCCCGCGCCGAACCGCACAAAATTGAAATGGCTCCCTCCGGCAAGATATTTGCTTTCACCACGTCCTCCACCATCCGCTGCGTCAGCCAAGCGGTGGCCGAAGCCGGCTTAACCACAATGGGCACTCCGGAGAGCAGCGCGGGGGCAGCTTTCTCGCAGAATCCCCACGCAGGGAAATTGAATGCATTGATGAAGACCGCCGCGCCCTTCAGCGGCATCAGGTAATGTTGAGCCGAAAATACATTTGTCTTCGAAAGCGGCAGTGTCGCGCCTTCCTTCATCATTTTTCCTTCCGCCAGGGCCTTCCCAATCTTTGCGTAATATTTCACCGTGTAGATCGCTCCATCCACATCGAAGGAGGCGTCGGCCTGGTTCGCGCCGGAGTTCAGCAGCGAAATCCGGAAGTACTCATCTCGATTGGTGGTCAGCACTTCTCCGATTTTTGCCAGCATCTCCGCGCGCTCGCTGTAAGTCCGCTCGCGCAGAGCTTCCCCGCCGCGCGTCCGCGCGAATTGCAGTGCCGCGCCCACATCAATTCCGTGTGAACTTGCCCGCGCGAGTTCGTCGCCGGTCACTGGATCCACCAGGGCGTCACCCGCCCCGGCGCCTTCTTTCCATTCACCACAGACAAAATTCGCTAGCTTCACTTTTTCCTCCGAGCAACGAAGATTGCCGGACAATACTGCTTTCACGAATCGATTGAGTCCAGTACTTTCTTTTTCGCTGCGTCACAGGCATGGGACAGACGGCTTCGAGCTATCATTTTTGTTTACATCGAGTTACGAGGAGCGATGCTTTCGACTTCCCCAATGCATTAAATTGCATATCACACTTGACGCACTGCGTTACTAATGCAGTATAATGCATATTCATTTTTCGCCTGGAGCCCTTGGCCACTCACTTCAGCTCGAAACATTCGCAGACCAACCGCACATTGGCTGCGACTACGTCAGAAGACTTCTTGCTTGCCGTGGGCCAGCGAGTCCGCGAGGCCCGCGCGCGGAGAGGGATGACGCGCAAGCAGCTTGCACAGGAGGCTGGAGTTTCCGAACGTCACCTTGCGCAACTGGAAGGCGGCGAGGGAAATGTCTCCATCGTCCTCCTGCGGAGGATCACGACGGCACTGAACATTGATCTTCGAGATCTCTTCACGGAAAGAACAGAGGCGCTCGAAGAAACGCAATTGATCGAGAGATTTCTCCAGCGGCTTCCGGCGGCGCGCGTTCAAGAAGTGGTGTCCCGCCTTGTGCGTGAATTTGGCCAGGAAGAAAGTGCGCGGCGCAACCGCATCGCGTTGATTGGACTGCGCGGCGCGGGAAAATCCACGCTGGGGTCGCGGCTTTCGCAGGAAATGAAGATCCCGTTCATCGAATTGGACCGGGAAATTGAAAAGGACGCCGGTATCCCCCTCGCGGAAATATTTTCGCTCTACGGGCAATCCGGCTACCGGCGAATCGAAAAGAAGACACTGGAGCGCGTGCTCGTCGAATCCGAGCGCGCGATACTTTCCGTGGGCGGCGGCGTGGTCTCCGAAAAAGAGACCTATGATTTTCTGCTCTCGAACTGCTACACCATCTGGATTCAGGCGCAGCCGGAAGAGCACATGTCGCGCGTGATCGCCCAGGGCGATTTTCGCGCCATGGCCGATAATGACGAGGCCATGGAGGATTTGCGGCGCATCCTGGAGGCGCGCGAGCCGCTCTACCGAAAAGCCGACCTGCATCTCGATACGGCCGGCGAATCCCTGGAACAAAGTCTCACCAAACTCAAGAAGGCGCTGCAGAAGAAATTGCAATAACCGGGAGGCGTGCGTGGACGCAGCATTGGCTTCAGATCAGCAGGCGAAAATGGAACCGGTGGAATATCAGACGGATCCCTCGCGATACAAACACTGGAAGCTCGGCTTCGATGGCAGCGTCGCAACACTCACCATGGACGTCAGCGAGGACGGCGGAATCCGTCCCGGCTACAAACTCAAGTTGAACTCCTACGACCTCGGCGTGGATATCGAACTCCACGATGCACTTCAACGCATCCGCTTCGAGCATCCGGAGATCCGCTCCGTCGTCATCACCAGCGCGAAGAACCGCATTTTCTGTTCCGGCGCGAACATTTATATGTTGGGCCAGTCCTCCCACGCCTGGAAAGTGAATTTCTGCAAGTTCACGAATGAAACGCGCAATGGCATTGAAGATTCCAGCGCGCACAGCGGCTTGAAATTTCTCGCCGCGTTGAACGGCACCACCGCCGGCGGGGGCTACGAGCTGGCTCTCGCGTGCGATGAAATTATTCTTGTGGATGACCAGAACTCCTCCGTCAGTTTGCCGGAACTCCCCCTGCTCGGCGTTCTGCCCGGCACGGGCGGCCTCACGCGCGTCACGGACAAGCGCCGGGTGCGCCGCGACCACGCCGATATTTTCTGTACCACGCCTGATGGAGTGAAAGGCAAGCGCGCCAAGGATTGGCGGCTGGTGGATGACGTTGTAAAGACTCAACAATTCGCTGAATCCATCAAGCAGCGCGCGATCAAGCTCGCCGAGCAGAGCGATCGTCCCGTGAATGCAAAGGGCATCACACTCACGCCGCTTAAGCGCACGCTGGAGGATTCGGGCCGCCACTATGAATTTGTGGATGTGGAATTCAACCGCGAATCGCGCACGGCGACGATCACAGTCCTCGCTCCAAGAACTGTCGCAACGCCAACTCTCGATCAAGCGATAGCCGCCGGCGCCAATTGGTGGCCCCTGCAAATGGCCCGCGAATTGGATGATGCCATCCTGAGTCTCCGCACCAGCGAGTTGGACCTGGGCTTGTGGATCATCAAGACGGCAGGCAATGCGGACGCCGTCTTTGCGCTGGACGAATTCATCCTGAAGCATCAGGAGAATTGGTTTGTCCGCGAAACGCTGGGCATGATGCGCCGCACCTTCGCGCGTCTCGACGTCACTTCTCGGTCCATTTATGCTTTCGTCGAGCCCGGCACCTGCTTTGTGGGCACGCTGCTTGAACTCGCTCTCGCGGCCGACCGCATCTACATGCTTGATGCTCAGGAAACGGAGACTCCCGCGGCGCTCACGCTTTCCGGAATGAATTTCGGTCCCTTACAAATGGTGAACAGCCTTTCGCGGCTGGCCTCCCGCTTCTATCGCGGGCCGGAAAAAATGGAGGAGCTGCGCGCGCTGATCGGAAAAAAACTTGGACCACGCGAGGCGCTCGACGCGGGCCTCGTCACCGCCGCGCCCGACGACCTGGATTGGAGCGACGAAATCCGCCAGGCCATTGAATCGCGCGTGGCGCTTTCGCCTGACGGCCTCACCGGCCTGGAGGCGAATTTGCGCTTCGGCCCCACGGAAACCATGGACACGCGCATCTTCGGCCGCCTTTCCGCGTGGCAGAACTGGATTTTCATCCGGCCCAACGCCGTCGGCCCCAGCGGCGCATTGAAGGTTTACGGCAGCGGCGCTCCGGCAAAATTCAATTGGGAAAGAGTTTAGGAAACAACTTCAGGAGATCGGGATGATTGACTACACGGAAAAAATACCGAACAACGTGGACCTGGGACGCGACCGCGTCCTGCAGCGCGCGCTCGAGCACTGGCAGCCCGCTTACTTGAGCTGGTGGCAGGACGTCGGCCCCACGGAGAGCCATGGTTACGACGTCTATCTCCGCACGGCCATGAGCGTGGAACCCGACGGCTGGGCCAAATTCGGCTATGTGCGCATGCCCGAATACCGCTGGGGAATTTTCATGCAGCCGCGCGACGAGGCGCGCCAGATCAATTTTGGCACGCACAAAGGCCAGCCCAGTTGGCAGGAAGTCCCCGGGGAATACCGCTCCACGTTGCGCCGCATCATTGTCACGCAGGGCGATACCGAGCCCGCTTCCGTCGAGCAGCAGCGCATGCTCGGCCTTTCCTGCCCTTCCATGTACGACCTGCGCAACATTTTCCAGGTGAACGTGGAGGAAGGCCGCCACCTCTGGGCCATGGTCTATCTCTTGCACCGCTATTTCGGGCGCGATGGCCGCGAAGAGGCCGAAGCCTTGCTCGCCCGCCGCTCCGGCGACGCGGATAACCCGCGCATCCTCGGCGCGTTCAACGAGCCGACGCCCGACTGGCTGG
>JBGOTC010000091.1:0-9541 GCA_041476305.1 Terriglobia bacterium | reverse complement strand
TAATCTGATATGACTCCCGATTCCGCGCAGCTCGAACAACTTGTCCGAACCATCACGGAAGAAGTGCTGGCGTATCTTGGCGCGCCAGGCAACGTGCAACTAGCGGGTCTGGAGCTGGACGATGTAATTTGCCCGGGCTGCGACCAGCAGTGCGTGGAAAAGTGCGCTCGAAAAACGCGCAAGGTGATTGACGCCGGCGCGGACCGCATTTCGGCCGGGCCCTCGGCGAGGCCCGCCGAAGAGGGCGTGGCCACGCTGATTGACCACACGCTGCTGAAACCCGAGGCCACGCGGGAAGACATCCGCAAACTTTGCGAGGAGGCGGCGAAATTCGGATTCGCGTCGGTGTGCATCAATCCGTGGAACGTGGCGCAGGCGGCGGAACTTCTGCGCGGCTCGCAAGTGAAGGTGTGCACTGTGGTGGGATTCCCGCTGGGAGCCACGCTGCCGCAGGCAAAGATTTTTGAAGCGGAAGAGGCCATCAAGCTTGGAGCGCAGGAAATCGACATGGTGGAAAATGTCGGAGCGCTGAAATCCGGGCAAGATGAGATTGTGGAGCAGGATATTCGCGGCGTGGTGGAGGCTTGCCACCGGGGTGGGGCCATTTGCAAGGTGATTCTGGAAACGGCGCTGCTGACCAGGGAAGAAAAAGTGCGCGCGTCGGTGGCCGCGAAGAAGGCCGGAGCCGATTTCGTGAAGACCTCCACGGGATTTTCTTCGGGGGGAGCGACGGCGGAGGATGTAGCGCTGATGCGGGCGGCGGTGGGCGCGGAGATGGGAATCAAGGCCGCGGGAGGGATCCGCAGCCTGGAGGATGTGAAGAAAATGGTTAACGCGGGAGCGACGCGCATCGGAGCCAGCGCCAGCGTGAAGATCGTGGAACAGGCGCGCACCGGGGAGCCAGCCACACGCAGCGCGGGCAAGCCGGCTGCTGCTTCCCCCTACTGAATTTCCTCGCAGAGGTTTTCGCGCAGGAGTGATTTGCGCAGCAGGTCATGGAATGTCATCCAAGCGCATCGAACAGCAGCTCGCCTTCCTCGTAGAAGCCGACAAATTAAAGAGTGTCCTGCGCCGGACTCTATTGACGGATGGTTCGCGGCAGGAGAATACGGCAGAACATTCGTGGCACCTGGTTCTGACGGCGATGGTGCTGGAAGAGCATGCGGCCGAGCCTGTTGACCTTTCAAAAGTCCTGCGCATCCTGATTGTGCATGACCTGGTGGAAATCGATGCGGGGGACACGTTCGCCTTCGACGCGGCAGGGAACATGACGAAAGCGGAGCGGGAGAAACGATGCGCGGACCGTTTGTTCGGACTGCTGCCCGCGGAACTCGGAGCGGAATTACGCGTCCTCTGGGAGCAATTTGAAGAGCATGCCACACCGGAGGCGCGATTCGCGCATGCCGTGGACCGCGTCCAGCCATTTCTGCAGAATCGAGAGACGCGCGGGGGCACGTGGCGGATTTATAAGCTCACCCGGGAGCAAGTTCTGGCGAGAATGGATCCTATCCGCACGGTATTACCGCCGCTCTGGCCGCTGGTGATGCGATCCATTGATGAGTTTTTCCCCAACGCATAGTCTGCATGGACCATCGCGCATTTCGGCTATCCAAAGCATTGTTTGAATTACCGGGACGGTTTTCCAGAGCGTCGCAAGCACCTGCTATAATGAATTGAATCGCTTCGGCTCAACGGGGAAATTATCCCGAAGAGCGGGCACACTCAAAATTGGATCCCATCGGAACAAAACCGCAACTTGACGCCTCCGCCGAAGTGCTGGGCACACTGGCTGAAATCGGCCAGGAGATTAACTCATCTCTCGACCTGGATAAGGTGCTGGAGAAGATTGCGGAGCTCGTCAAGCGGCTGATTGACTATGAGATTTTCACGGTGATGCTGGTGGATGAGGAATCCGGGCGGCTTTTCCACCGCTTTGCGATCGGATTTTCGCCGGAAATTGTGGATAGCTGGCACATCCCGATTGGCCAGGGAATCACGGGCACCGCGGCGGCCACGGGCGAGGCAGTGCGGGTGGCGGATGTGAGCAAAGACCCGCGCTACATTAATGCGATTGAAGCAGTGCGGTCGGAACTGGCTGTGCCACTGATGTACAAGGGGAAGGCGATTGGGGTGCTCGATATCCAGAGCAGGCAACTGGATTATTTCACGCGCGACCAGCAAAACATTCTCACGCTCTTGGCCAGCCGGCTCGCAATTGCAATTGAAAATGCGCGGCTGTTTCAGCGCGCCCGGAGGCAGGCGGAAACTCTGCTGGTGCTGAACGAGATTGCGCGCGAAACGAGTTCCATCCTCGAACTGGAAAAACTTCTTACGCGCGCAGCGGAACTGATCAAGCGTGTGATTGACTATCAAATCCTGAGCATCATGCTTTACGACGAAGAGACGAAGATGTTCCGGCACCGGCTGGACGTGAAGTACGGGCAGACCATGCAGGGAAAGCTGCGCGTGGCGGCGACGGAAGGAATTGTGGGGGCGGCCGCGGCGCTGCGACAGCCGGTGCGCGTGCCGGATACCACGGCCGATCCGCGCTATCTGATGGTCAATCCTGAAACGCGTTCGGAATTGGCGCTGCCCTTGATCCACAAGAACCGCGTGGTGGGCGTGCTGGACCTGGAGAGTCCGGAGCTGGATTATTTCACCGAGGAGCACGTGCAAGTGCTTTCGATTCTCGCATCGCAGCTCGCTGTGTCCATGGAAAATGCGCGGCTCTACGAACGGGTCGCCCGCGATGAAGCGCGGATGGAACGCGAGCTGACCGCCGCGCAGCGCATGCAGGGAGCGCTGCTGCGTCCCGTGCCGCAGGAGGACTACGGTCTGGATATCGCGGCGCGCATCCGGTCGGCGCGCGAAGTCTGCGGCGATCTTTACGATTTCTTGCGATACGGGCCGCAACAGCTGGGGATTGTGCTGGGGGACGTCAGCGGGAAGGGATCGGCGGCGGCGCTTTATGGAGCGGTGGCGACCGGGATCCTGCGGAGTATCGCGGCGCAGAAACTGCAACCCGCGGAGTTTCTCAAGCAGATGAACGGGCACCTGTGCGAACGGCGCATCGAAGCGCGCTACATGACCATGTGTTTCGCGACGTGGCAGAAGGGCCGTCAAAAACTGCGGCTGGCCAACGCGGGGCAGTCTCAGCCATTTTTGTGGAAGAATGGCCGGACCGAAAAGCTTGACCTGACAGGATTCCCGCTGGGGCTTTACGAAGATGCGACGTATGACGAGACGGGCTACACACTGGAAGCCGGGGACATCTTGGTATTCCACTCGGATGGATTGGCGGAGAGTTCCAGCCCCGACGGACAGTTTTTCGGCACGGAGCGCCTCCGCGAGGCGATCACGCGGCATCATGAACTTTCCGCGAACGATTTGGCGGATCACCTACTCGCCGAAGTGGATGTGTTTACGGTGAATGCGCCGCTCTCGGACGACCGCACGCTCGTGGTCCTCAAAGTGAAATAAGAAGCGCAGACATGAGCCGCGCGACACACCCAGCCACCTACACTCCGTTTTTCACGCGCCGCCGCGGAACCGTTTTTTGCGAGGGGGTGTCTCTTCCCGCGATTGCCAAGTCCGTGTCGACGCCCACCTACGCGTACAGCCGCGCGGCAATTGAGACTGTGTATCACAAATTAGACGGAGCGCTGAATGCTGCCTTGGGCGCGATACCGCATAGCATCTGTTACGCCGTCAAGGCCAACTCGAATTTGAGCATATTGCGATTGCTCGCTGCGATGGGAAGCAAGTTTGACGTTGTGTCCGGAGGCGAGCTGGAGCGAGTGCGCCGCGCGGGGATCGCTCCTGGGCGAGTAGTGTTTTCCGGCGTGGGAAAAAGCCGCGAAGAGATTGCAGAAGCGCTGCGCGCGGGGATCCTTCTGTTCAACGTGGAATCGCCCGCGGAGCTGGATTTGCTGGCGAATGAGGCTTCGCGGCTTCGGCGGCGCGCACCATGCGCCACCCGCGTAAACCCGGATGTTGTTGCCGGAGCGCATCCGCACATTGCCACGGGGAGGCGTCACCACAAGTTTGGCGTGGATTGGCACGTGGCGAGGAGACTCTATCTGGAGCACCGCGACTCGAAATGGATCGCGTGGCATGGAATCAGCGCGCACGTGGGATCCCAGGTGCTGAGCCTCACGCCCTACCGGCAGGCGCTCCAGAAACTCGCGGGACATGTGCGGGACCTTGCGGCGCATGGCGTGAAGCTGCGGTACCTGGATATCGGGGGCGGGCTGGGCGTGCGCTACACCAATGAAAAGCCGCCGGCGTTCTCCGCCTATGCGCGGACGCTGGCGCGGGAGACGCGCGGGCTCGGCTGCTCACTTCTGATTGAGCCGGGACGCGCCATTGTTGCCGTAGCGGGTGTGCTGTTGATGCGGGTGCTTTATACGAAGGAGACACGGGGAAAGATGTTTGTGGTATGCGATGCGGCGATGAATGATTTTATGCGGCCCGCGCTTTATGGGGCGGTGCACCCGATTACAGCGGTTGTGCAAAAGGGGCGCGAAGGGAAGGTGCAGAATGTGGCCATTGTCGGTCCCGTGTGCGAAACGGGAGATGTATTTCACGATACGTGGCCGTTAAGCCGTGTCAAACCTGGTGATGTGCTAGCTCTCTGGGGAGCGGGGGCCTACGGTGCGTCAATGACATCGAATTACAATTCGCGCCCACGGCCTGCGGAAGTAGTCGTCGAAGGGCGCCGAGTTCGAGTGATCCGCAAGCGCGAAACGCGGGCCGACATTATGCGCGGGGAATAGACTTCCGCAGAAAACAGCACCACTGATTCTACCGTTCGCCCCACTTCAGTTTATTTCGCAGGATTTCAAAGTAGCTCTTCTTCGAGGGGCGCACCAGGCGAAGCGTGTGCGCCGATTTGGTGATGGCGATGCGATCGCCTCGCTGCAGTTCAACGCCGACCTGTCCATCCAGGGTCAGATAAACCGGTTCGTCACCGGATTTGAAGCTCACCTCAATTTTGGAGGAATCGGGAATCACCAGGGGGCGATCCGTCAAAGTGTGAGTACAGATTGGCGTCACGACAAAAGCGGCGACGGAGGGGTACACGATGGGGCCGCCCGCGGCCAGAGAATACGCGGTTGATCCAGTGGGCGTGGAAAGAATGAGGCCATCGGCCTTATAGCTGCAGACGAAGTCGCCATCCACAAACAGATCCAAGTCCAACATGCGGGCGAGCGCGCCCTTATTGAAAACCGCGTCATTCAGCGCGCGGTAACGCTCGGCAGTTTTTCCTCCGCGCAGGATCTGCGTATCGAGCATCGTGCGCTCGCTCAAGCGCGTCTTGCCCGCCAGGACTTCTTCGAGTACGGGGTAGAGGTCGGCGAGCGTGACGCTGGTGAGGAAGCCCAGGCCGCCGAGATTGACCGGCAAAATGGGGACAATTTTCTCGCCGAGGGAGCGGGCTGCGGCGAGAAGGGTGCCGTCGCCTCCCAGGACGATGATCAGGTCCGCTTCTTCCGCGAGTTCTTCACGGGTGCGTTCGCGCTTTCCAGCGGGCAAGCTGGCAGCTGTCTCCTTATCACAGAGCACAGCCAGGCTGCGCGCTTCGAGCCATCCGACGAGTTGCGGGACCACGGCGGCAATATCTTCGTGCCGCGGGCGCGATACGATTCCGATGGTGCGGTACATGGGCAATGCGAATTGTACTCTATGCGATAGTTTCGCGGACAGTGGCGCGCGCGGGCGGCTAGCCGCGGCGGGCGTAAAGGAAAAACTCTTGATTGCCTTCTGCGCCCGCGAGATGGCTGGGCTTGACGCCCACGACGGTGAGGCCTGCGGCAAGAGCGGCAGCGCGGACCCGCTCGACGGCGCGCGCGTGCAACTCCGGGGAGCGGACAATGCCGCCTTTGCCGATGTCGCCGCGATCCAATTCAAATTGGGGCTTGACGAGGCTTAGGAATTCAGCGCGCGGCCCCACGGCGGCAACAACTGCGGAGAGGATTTTCGCGACGGAGATGAAGGATACGTCGAGGGTAACAAGGTCCACCGAACTCCTAATTCCCGTTCGCGCGGCTGCGGCCAAGTCCGCCGGTGAGAGCTCTCGCGCGTTGCGGCGGATACGTGTCACGCGCGGGTCCTGCTGCAGCTTCCAGGCCATCTGGCCGGGAGTCACATCCACGGCGTAAACATGCGAGGCGCCATGTTGAAGCAGGCAATCGGTGAAGCCGCCGGTGGATGATCCGACGTCCAGGCATACTTTTCCTTCTGGACTGACACCAAAATCCTGGAGGGCCCCTTCGAGCTTGATTCCGCCGCGGCTTGCATAGCGCTGCTGCGTGCCGGTGAGTTCGATAGGCGCATCCACCGCGACACGTTCGCCGGGCTTGTCGTGGCGCTGGCCTGCGACGCGGACTTCACCGGCCAGCAACACGGCCTGCGCTTTCTGGCGCGACTCGGCAAGGCCACGCTCGACCATGAGAATATCGAGGCGCTGCTTCACAGTTTTTGGTTTGGCTCGCTTGCCGGACATGGTAGAAGCAGCGAAACACTTCCTGGAATTGCCTCAGGCGCGGCGGACAACCAGGAAATCCGCGAGTTCACGAAGGCGAGCAGCGCGATCGCCATACCCTTCCAGTTCATGGAGGGCGCGGTTCGCCAGCTCCTTGGCAAACTCGTGCGATTTCGGCAGTCCGAAAAGCGCGGGATAGGTGGCCTTTTGCTGCGCTTGATCTTTTCCGGCTGTTTTGCCGAGGGCGGCGGAGGACTCTTCGACATCGAGGATGTCGTCCACGACCTGAAACGCCCAGCCGATGTTGTCGCCGAAGCGGCGAAGATGCTCCACATCTTCCGCGAGCCCGCCGCCGCAAAGGGCTCCGGCAACAACAGAGGCGCGGATGAGCGCGGCGGTTTTTGAGCGGTGGATGTAGGCGAGCATGTCTTCCGTGACGGGCTTTTTTTCGGCTTCGATGTCGGCGACCTGTCCCCCCACCATTCCATTTTGCGTTCCCGCGGCCGCGGCGACTTCACGGATTACCTGCACGCGGCGCAAATCGTCAGCAGGAATTCTGGCGAGAGTTTCGAAGGCGAGGGTGAGCAAAGCGTCGCCGGCGAGAATGGCGGTGGCTTCATTGAATTGCTTGTGGCAGGTGGGCTTGCCCCGGCGCAGGTCATCGTTATCGAGCGCGGGCAGGTCGTCGTGGATCAGCGAATAGGTGTGGATGAATTCGAGGGCGCAGCCGGCTTCGATGGCGGCGTCCGTGGCGGATGAAAAAATGCGCGAAGCTTCCAGGCAAAGCATGGGGCGGATGCGCTTACCGCCGGCGAAAACGCTGTAGCGCATGGCCTGATGGATGCTTTCGGGCTGCGTTTTCGCGGGGGGAAGCAACCGCTCCAACGCGGCTTCGATGGCGCCGTGGTCTTCTTCAAAAAAGTGGGGAGGTTTCATCGGGAGTGGTGGAGCAAAGGTCCAGCCGGGCGGGCGGACCGGAATCGCTCAGCTTTCGTCATCCGAACCCGGCTCGAAGGGCTCGGCGACCATTTCACCGCCGGCTTTCTTCATCAGGATTTCGATGCGCCCTTCGGCTTGCTCGAGCTGTTTCTGGCAATCGCGGGAAAGAGCCACGCCTTCCTCAAACATTTTCATGGCCTCGTCGAGCGAGAGGTTGGTGTTCTCGAGCTTGCGGACGATCTCCTCGAGCCGCGCGAGCGAGCGCTCGAACTCCGGCTTCTTGGCCGCGGGATCTGGTTTCTTCGCCGGGTTCGGGTTCAAGGGATACCTGCCTTCACTGTGCGTTACGAGAGCGTAGCGCCGGAATGATGGGACATTCTAAGTCACGCTGCACAGTGGAGACAATGGCCTAATGATTCGCGGGCAAAAGGCGCAGAGTGTGATGCGCGGCGCGTTGCACGGCCGCATCACTGAAGGGGGCGGGCAGCGGCTTTCCTCCAAACCAGTAGGGAAACTGATCGTCGTAATGCGTGCTGCCGGGTTGGCCTGATTCACCTGTCGTAATTTCCATGAAGGAGCGGTCCCAGTCCGAGGTGTCCGCGACCATGCGCATGGAAGGGCCGTGGCTCGCGCTCATGGCCTTGATGGCGCCATCCGCGCCCGATTGTTCGCGAGGGGAAATGTTCAGCAATCGCGCAAGGATTCCTGACTGCCCGAGCGGATGAGCCATAATCAGCTTGTTGCGCAGCCCCCACCGCCATTTGGAAATGTCTGATTCACCGGTGGCAGTCGTCAGCTCCGCGACGGCGAGGTCGGCGCTGGCAATCAGCAGCTCATCGTAATTGTGAAATTCGCCGGGGAGCCACATGGGGGGACGCTCACGGAGAACGCGCTCCAGAAAGACCTCGCGCCGCGGGTGCAGCGGCAGAGTTTCGCCGATGTAGGGACGCAGCAAGTTTCGCTCAAGAGTTCGCCGTGTGCGCTCAACAAATGTGGCTTCGATGGAATTGGCAGCCATGCGACCATCCCAATTCTCGAGCAAGTGGATGAGCTGCGAAGTGCGAGCATCGCGCGCTTGCGCGACGGCAGCGGCTTTCACAAGCTCTTTTGCAAGGGTCGCGTCGAGCTCCTGCACGATGTCATTTTGAAAGAAGTTGAAATCCTCGGGCTGAAATCTGGTTGATTGACCCAGTAAACTGTAGATGCGGTCGGTACGCCAGGGCGGGGCCCAATTTGCGGAGACATAGTGCGCATATGCAGGCCCGGTGACCTGGGAATTGGCAGTGGCAATGATGCCGCCGGGCGGGTCGAGGACCTGGGGCAATTCGTCGAAGGGGATGTAACCGTTCCATTCGTAGGCGTCGGCATCGCCGGGAAGGGGACCTGCGCCGCAGGGCGTGCCGGCGGGCAGCGGGGAATTGAGCGGAGGCCATTGACCGCATTTCCGCAGCGGGATACGAGCACCGACGATGAAGCCAATGTGGCCGGCGACGTCGGCGTAAACAATATTTTGTCCGGGGCCGGAAGCATCGCGAAGGGCTTCGCGGAATTCCTGCCAGTTTCGCGCAAACTGAATTTTGAAATAGCTGTTGGCGAGGCCGCCAGGCTGGGTGGCAGTCCACTTGAGGGCATAGCCGGTATCGCCGCGGCGCGTCATCACCGGGCCGTGGTGTGTGACGACGACCTCCAGTACTTCTGAGGGCTTGCCCTTTATGTTGATCACTTCCTTGCGCGTTTCCGCCGCGACCCATTTTCCATTGTTGCGATATTCGAGCGGATTAGCAGGATTGAAAGTCTCCGCGTAGAGATCCTGCACGTCGGCGCCGCTGTTGGTGAATCCCCAGGCGATTTGGTCATTGTGACCGATCACGATTCCGGGGACGCCGGGGAGAGTGAAGCCATCCGCGTTCCAGCCGGGCATGCTGAGGTGAACGAGATACCAAATGTCCGGCATGGAAAGCTGGAGATGCGTGTCATTGGCGAGGAGCGGTTTGCCGGAGGCGGTGTGCGTGCCGTCAACGACCCAATTGTTGCTTCCGAAGGATGCGCGGACCTGCTCATCGAACTGGACGAGCGCGTCCTGGACAAAACCCCAGAGGAGGGAATCGTTTCCTTGTT
>JBGOTC010000090.1:0-9572 GCA_041476305.1 Terriglobia bacterium | reverse complement strand
TCATAAGGTTCCACGTGAATGTCGCTCGCGCCGCGCTTCACGGCGTCAGTCATGATGAGGTTGACCAGCTTGATGATCGGGGCTTCCTCCGCGGCGCGCTCCAATGCGGCGGCGTCAAGCTGCTCTTCGTCGTTGGTGATTTCGAGGTCCGGCGCGTCTTCTCCGGTCAGGTCCTTCATCACCTTGGAGAGTTCTTCGACGCTGGACACATCACCATAGAATTTCTGGATCGCCTGATTGATGTCCGTTTCCGAAGCGACCACCGGCTCAACATTGAAGCCGGTCATGAACTTGATATCGTCCATGGCGAAGACGTTGGTCGGGTCCGTCATGGCGATGGTGAGAGTGGCCCCCACGCGGGAAAGCGGCACGACCTGATAGCGGATGGCAGTTTCCTGCGGAATGAGCTTGATGACCGTGGCTTCCACTTCGTAGAACTTCAAATTGATGGAAGGCACGCCGTACTGCCGGGAAAGGACCTGGGTGATTTCGTCATCGCTGATGAAACCCAATTTCATCAGACAGCTGCCCAGGCGGCCGCCATTTTTCTTTTGATGCTCGAGCGCTTTCTCGAGCTGCTCAGAAGTAATGAGGCTCTCTCTTATCAGTATTTCGCCAAGCCGGGCCGACATGCGGTAATCTCCCGAAACACTTCACGCAAACGAATAGGCAGCAGAGCGCTTATCGCCCTTCTGGAACGAATTGAATCATTTTGTGGTGTTGGCAAACAGCTGTCCTGAAGTACAGGTGTATCCCCGGCGGCACAGCTTGGAACCATATCTCCCTTTCACTCCTTTCCTTGACTCGCCCGTATGGGGTGGCTATCTTCGTTTCTGATGGAATCGGCAATGCCACGTCGCCAAATGGCACACATGCAGCCTCTACGAAGGGCTCAGAGGGGGCCTCTAGAGGAGTCAGAGACCCGGGGCGACTTAATGGCGTTCTATGGGGCGATGAGCGGTGCGCTGGGCCCCATGAGTTGGTGGCCGGCGAAGACGCCATTTGAGGTGATCGTTGGTGCGATCCTGACGCAGAACACCGCCTGGACGAATGTGGAGAAGGCCATCGAGAATCTTCGCCGGGAACGGCTCTTGACTCCCCTGGCCATTGATAGGGTTTCGGTCCGGCGACTCGCTCGGCTGGTGCGTTCGTCCGGCTACTTCCGACAGAAGGCCAGGAAGCTCAAGTCGTTTGTGGGGTTCATGCGGAAGGAGTTCGGCGGATCGCTGGGTCGCATGTTCAAGACGCCTACCAACAAACTCAGGGAAATGCTCTTGGTGGTCCATGGCATCGGTCCGGAAACAGCGGACTCCATATTGCTCTACGCGGGCAACCACGGCGTTTTCGTGGTGGATGCCTACACCCGGCGAATCCTTTCGCGACATGGGGTGGTGAAGGAGAACGCCGGTTATGAAGACATCCGCGCGATGTTCGAGGAGCGCCTTCCCCGCAATTCACGGCTTTACAACGAGTATCACGCGCTGATTGTGAACACGGGAAAGAATTGGTGCCGCACAAAGAATCCAAAGTGTGGCGAGTGCCCGCTAGGAAAGTACCTCCACCCGGTGGAACTGGTGACGCTTGAGGCGCGCGCATGAACCCGCGCCAGCGAGCGACGCGAATCTGGCTTTGGTTTGGCGGCCTCCTCGTCGCGCTCCTGTTGGCGGGCGTCTTTACGCTCGGCTCGCTCCGATTTCCTCTCGATCCTGCGAAGAGGACGGAAGGCCTGATCCTCTTCGCGGTAACCACGTTTATCGTATCCGCGCTCATCGTTTTTGGGCTGGTCCTGCTTCGCACACTTGTTCGCTTGTGGGCGGAGCGCAGGGCAAAGCAACTTGGCGGCCGGTTTAAAACTAAAATGGTGCTGGGCGCAATGGCGATTTCGCTGCTCCCCGTGGTCTTCATGTTTTTCATCAGCTACGGGTTGTTGAACCGAACTTTAAGCAGGTGGTTCCCGGCATCTCTTGAACGCGCAATGGACGAGAGTCAAAATCTTGGAGATCAGGTCAGCGCGAGAGATTACGGACAACTGGTTGCCTTCGCCCGCCGTGCTGCCTTGTCCGCACCTGGACCGCCGGCAGAGGACACGGCCGCGACTCTCTTGAAACAAATT
Source organism: Terriglobia bacterium (assembly GCA_041476305.1). Lineage (GTDB taxonomy): Bacteria > Acidobacteriota > Terriglobia > Acidiferrales > UBA7541 > DASTCZ01. Next base: position 7,459 of record JBGOTC010000090.1, on the reverse strand, counting down.
GAACCAGGCGCGGATGCGATTGTAATGATGGATTCATCCGGAAAAGTGGTCAGCTTTGCCACCAATTCCTCCGCCTCGTCCTTAAAGGCGGAGGGATCTCCACAATTCGACTCGCAAATGACCACCGGCGCCGAATTGTGGAAGTCAGGTGACGATTATTTCTTTGCCGGGCGGGCCACCTTTTCCGGCGGATTTGTCGCTGTGATGCGCAGACTGCCTCCTGACTACCTTTCTCTTTACCGCGATATGCAGAGCCAGCGTCAGGCTTACGAACTCCAGAAGCAGGAGTACAAGGCATACAAGAATCAGCTACTTCTGACACTTTCACTGTTCACCCTCGCACTACTATTTGCGGCCACCTGGTTCGCTCTTTTCCTGTCGAAGCAGGTCACGGTTCCCATCCAGGCGCTTGCGGATGGAACGCGCCAAGTCACAGGGGGCAACCTGGGGTACCGCGTGCAGGTGGACGCGCAGGACGAACTCGGCGTCCTTGTCCACTCCTTCAATGAAATGACCTCGCAACTTTCAGACAGCCGGCGTCAGATTGATGAATTCACCCGCAGCCTTCAACAAGCCTTAAAGGAGATCGAGAGTCGGCGTAAGTTGCTGGAAGCTGTACTCGAAAATATTCCCACGGGCGTAATCTCCGTGGATGCGCACGGGAATGTGGTGAGGCTGAATGCCGCAGCGATTCGCATGTTTGGCGAGCCTGCGCGGACGGCGCGCACCCTGCAGGAAATTGCGGGTAAGCAAGCCAGCGCCGAGCTCCAATCCCTGTTGCGCCGCACCCTTCGGTTGGGAACGATGACGCAGGCAGTGGAGCTGTCGCTCTCCGGAAGGGTGATGCACGCGGCGGTCACCGTCAGCGCGCTCGGCCCTCATAGCTCGAACCTGGGTTTTGTAATTGTGGTGGACGATCTGACGGACTTGCTGCGCGCTCAAAAGCTGGCCGCGTGGCAAGAGGTGGCGCAGCGCATCGCACACGAGATCAAGAATCCCCTGACCCCCATTCAGCTTTCCGCGGAACGCATGGCGCGATTCTTGGCACGCCGCGCGACGGCCCCCACCCCAGCCAAATCTGATCCGGCGCTGGAACATCTGGTCAGCGAATGCGCAACCTCCATCGGACGGGAAGTGGAAACTCTGAAGTCGTTGGTGGATGAATTTTCTCGCTATGTACGCTTTCCGCAGGCACGGCTCGCTCCCGCGGACGCGAATTCCATCGTCGCGCAATCGCTGGAAGTCTTCCGTGGCCGCCTGGAGGGGATCAACTTGCGCACGGAGCTATCGCGCTCGTTGCCCGCCATCAAGGCAGATAGCGAGTTGCTGAGGGGCGTATTGGTGAATTTGATTGATAATGCCGCGGAAGCACTGGAGGAATCGCCAGCCAAGGATCTGTTTGTGTCTACACGAGGCGCAAGCAATGGTGACGCGCTCGAAATTGTCATCGCGGATACCGGTTGCGGTATCTCTCCTGAAGACAAGGACAAGTTGTTCCTGCCGCATTTCTCGACCAAGAATCGCGGCACGGGACTCGGGCTTGCAATCGCGGCGCGCATCGTCGCGGAGCACCATGGGACGCTTCGCGTGGAGGATAATTCACCAGTGGGGTCCCGCTTCATCCTGCGACTCCCTGCCGCGGAGGTCGCGGCTACTCCGCTTGCCTCGGAGGCCTGAACATTCCGCGCAATTAATTGCCATGCCGCCAACCATTCTCATCGTAGACGACGAAGAAGGCATCCGCCATTCCCTGAGCGCTATCCTGAAGGAAGACGGGTATCACGTGGAATCCGCATCGACTGGCGAAGAGTGTCTCGAAGTGGTGCAGCGGCACTCCATCGACCTTATCCTGCTGGATATCTGGCTGCCGGGGATGGATGGCCTGGAGACGCTGCGCCGGCTGCGAGAGACTGAGCTCAGCCCCATGGTCGTGATGATTTCCGGGCATGGAAATATTGAGACGGCTGTCCGCGCGACGAAGCTCGGCGCATTCGATTTCGTCGAAAAGCCTTTGTCGCTGGAAAAGATTGGGCTGGTGGTCAAGAACGCGCTCGAGTACCTGCGCTTGGAAGCGGAAAACAGACTTTTGCGCGCCGAACTCGAGCAGCGCTACGAATTGATCGGCGAGAGCGTTCCATTAAAAGCGCTACGCCAACAAATCGTGCTGACTGCGCCGACCAATGGCCGTGTCCTGATTTACGGAGAAAGTGGAACAGGAAAGGAAGTCGTCGCGCGAGTGCTTCATGCCGCCAGTCTGCGGGGTGCGAGGCCCTTCGTGGAAGTCAATTGCGCCGCCATTCCCGACGAGCTGATTGAGTCCGAGCTTTTTGGCCACGTGAAAGGCAGTTTTACGGGAGCAACAGAGGACAAGATTGGAAAATTCCAGAAAGCAGACGGCGGGACACTTTTTCTCGACGAAGTTGGCGATATGAGCCTGAAGACCCAGGCCAAAGTATTGCGCGTGCTTGAGGAGCAGCGCTTTGAACCAGTGGGATCAAATACCGCGGTGACGGTGGACGTGCGCGTGATTGCGGCCACCAACAAAAAGCTGGAGGAGGAAATATCGCGCGGCGCTTTCCGCGAGGACCTGTTTTACCGGCTGAATGTGATTCCCTTCTTCCTGCCCGCGCTCCGCGATCGCGCCGAGGACATCCCCTTGTTTGTCCGGCGGTTTCTTGCGGAATTCAGCACGGCCTATGGCAAGCGCCCGCGCGAGATGTCCGAGGCCGCGCTCGAAATCCTGATGCGCTATTCCTGGCCGGGTAACGTGCGAGAGCTGCGCAACCTCATCGAGCGGCTGGTGATCGTTTGCCCGCAACAGCGCATCGAGCCCCATCACCTCCCGCCGGAATTGTTTCGAGGCGCGCGCAACGCTCAGCAGCCCTATGGGTCGCTCCACGAAGCGCGCTCCGCCTATGAGCGTGACTTCATTCTTCGCAAGCTCGAGGAGAACCAGTGGAACATGACGCACACTGCTCTGGCCCTCGGCCTGGAGCGCAGCCATCTCTACCGGAAAATGAAAGCACTTGGAATCTCAACCGCGGAACCCTAGTAGATTCCTCCATTGAGGAGATTCACTTCTCATCGCTTCCATCTTCTACCTGATTCATTTCCTGTGTACTTTCTGCTTCCCCCAATTGCTCCACTTGTGTTCGCCAGTCCAGCTGGCGGACCATCCCAGGGTTGTCGCGCCACCGGGGTTGCACTTTCACGTGCAATTCCAGAAACACCTTCACGTCGAGGAGCTCCTCGATTTCCTTCCGCGCGGCGGTTCCGATTTGTTTGAGCATCTCGCCGCCGCGACCGATCAGGATCCCTTTTTGCCCATCGCGCTCCACATAAAGTGTGACGCGGATACGGACCAACTTTGGCAGCTCCTCAAATGAATCCACGAGCGCAGCCACAGCATGTGGCACTTCTTTCTGCGTCAAGGTCATGGCCTTTTCGCGGACGAGTTCACTCACAAGAAAGCGCTCGGGCTGGTCGGTGACCTGATCCGCAGGAAAGAAAGGCTCGCCTTCAGGGAGATACTCGACGATCTTTCCCAGCGCCAAATCCACTCCGTCGCCCGTGCTTGCTGAAATCGGAATGATCTCCGCCCATGTCCTGGCCTTGCTGCAGGAGTCGATGACCGGGAGCAGATGCTCCTTTGCCACGCGGTCGATCTTGTTCAACAGGAGGATCGCGCGCCCCGGGAACTGTGAGGCGCGTTCCAATACCGCGCGGTCGCCCAAGCCAATGGGTTCACTCGCATCGAGCATCACGACCAGGAGATCCACTCCCTCCATCGCCTGTGAGAGTTCGCGAAGCATCTGCCTGCCCAAGACCGTGCGCGCATCGTGCAATCCAGGCGTATCAATCAAGACCACCTGTGCGCCCGGCCTGTTCACGATGCCCGTGATGCGGTTGCGCGTCGTTTGAGGTTTGGGTGTGACGATGGAAATCTTTTGGCCAACCAGGCGATTCACCAATGTGGACTTGCCCACATTGGGCCGGCCAAGGATCGCCACAAACCCGGACTTGAATTTGGATTGTGTTTCTTTTTCCATCTTGTGGGTGCGCACAGCGCGCGTCGTGACTAGCTGGCGGTTACCGCCGTGACCTGGCGCCACACTCTTAACCGCAAGACTTTGCGTTGATTGGCTTCCAAGACCTCGAATCGCAAGCCGTCATACTCCAGGCGTTCTCCGGCAGCGGGAACATGACCTGCAAGGTGGTTCAATAATCCGGCGACGGTCGTGTAGGAATCATCGGGCCCGGCCTCCAACTCCAAATGGAACAAGCCCCGGAGCTTTTCCAGGGAAACGCTTCCGCGCAGGATCATGCTGCCATCAGGTTCTCTGATTACTTCCGGGGCGGGTTTTCTGTCTTCTTCCCCGAACTCGCCAACAATTTCTTCCACCAGGTCTTCCACGGTCACAATGCCCGAAAAGAGGCCATGCTCATCGAATGCCAGCGCGACCTGCTGGCGCTTACTCTGCATCTCCTTTAGCAACTCGGACCCATGCTTGGACTCCGGCACGAGCAGCGCGGGCCGCAGGAGGTCCCGCACTTTCCTGTGACGTGCTTCGTCGTCGGAGATCTCCAGCAAGTCGCGCGAATACGCGATGCCCAGCATGTCGTCGATCGTTTCTCCGAAGACCGCGATCCGCGAAAATCTCTTTTCCACCACGAGCTGGCGCAGGTCTTCTAGAGATGCGTCCGCGGAAATCGCCGCAACCTCCGGGCGGGGGGTCATGACCTCGCTCACGCGCTTGTCGCCGAATTCCACGAGCTGCTCGATGAGCGCGGCATCGCCATGTTCGAGGATGCCCTCTTCTTCGGCGGCCTCCACGAGCGCCTCAATCCCCTCTTGATCGCTGCGCCGGTCAGGCTCTTCCACCGAGCCATCTTCATCGGAGATTCGCGCCAACGAAGCAGTCAACTCCACGAGCGCCCGCAATGGCCAGATGAGCCAGAGGAACCCACGGAGCATGGGTATCAGCGGGCGGAGCCATCTTCCGGTCGTCCGCGCCAGGAACAGATCGGGAAGAAAATTCATTGCGAAGATAACTTCCGCGGTCAAAAAAACCAGCAATTCCACCAGAGCGTTTGCGCGGTCCGGCACGTAGAAATAAACGCCGCGTGCTGTTTGGACCGCAACCGCCACCAACCATAGCCGCGTGAGCAAACTTATGCCCAGGGCGGCGCGACGCCGGTTTATTCCCAGGCGCGGCTCAAGTTCGGCCTCGAAGATGTCCAGATGCTTGTGGATCCGGCCCGTGGTTACGCGCCCCATTTCGCGATAGATGCGGTCGAGATACGCGAAGACGGTCAACCCCGCAAGCATCGCGATCACGCCGGAAATGTGGAGTGCCAATAGCATGGTCGCTTCTGGACCTGAGATGACGCTCTACTTCAATCCAAGCTTATTTCTCAGTCGCAATTCCTTTCGTTCCATCGTACCGCCATCCGATTCGTGGTCGTATCCAATCAAATGCAACATTCCATGCAGGATGAGCACGCGAAGCTCACCGTCAAGTGTTCGCCCAAGTTTCTTGGCATTGTCTCTGGCTACCTCCGGCGAAATCGCAATGTCGCCAAGGAATGTCCCGTCCGGCGCAGGAGACCCGTTGCGGGTCTCCACAGACGCAGGAAATGAAAGGACATCCGTCGGCTTCGACTTTCCGCGATACCGGCGATTGAGCCGGGCAATTTCGCGGTTATCCACAAAGCAAACGGTCACTTCGCGCCGCCCAATCTTGAGCTCCCGCTTCAGCCGCGCGACAAAATTTGTAAGGCCAGTTCTCCGAATCCGCAGGCGTTTCTGGCGATTGAGGACCATGCGCGGCTAACTGCCCCTAGCGGGCTGATTCTGCTTTATGATTCAGGCCACTGGACTGGCCGCCGGCACGGCCTGCACTGGCGTCAAATTCTTCATAGGCCCGGATGATTTGCTGCACGAGGTTGTGGCGCACAACGTCCTTCTCATTGAACGTGACCGTCGCAATTCCTTCGATCTTGGCGACAACCTCCAGCGCCTCCACCAACCCCGACCGGCGGCTCGCCGGCAGGTCAATTTGAGTGATATCGCCGGTAATCACCGCCTTGGAGTTGAACCCCAATCGCGTAAGAAACATTTTCATTTGCTCGGAGGTGGTGTTCTGCGCCTCATCCAGAATCACGAACGAGTCATTCAGCGTCCTCCCGCGCATGAACGCCAAGGGCGCAACTTCGATAATTCCCTTCTCCACGAACCGCTCCAGTTTGTCGGCATCGAGCATGTCGTAGAGGGCGTCGTAAAGCGGCCGCATGTAAGGATCGATCTTCTCCTGCAGTGATCCGGGAAGAAACCCCAACCTCTCACCCGCTTCCACTGCGGGCCGCGCCAAAATAATCCGGTTCACGCGTTTCGTAAGCAGCGCAGAGACCGCCATGGCCACCGCCAGGTACGTCTTGCCTGTCCCGCCGGGGCCAATACCGAAAACCATGTCGTTCCGTTCAATGCTCTCCATGTAGAGCCGCTGATTCGCGCTCTTCGCGGTGATGCTCTTCTTGCCGAAGGGTCGCCGCGCTCCACGTCCCGCGGGTTCCAGCAATTCGCGCAACGGGACTCCAGGCTCCTCGATGGCTAGGCGCAACAGCGAATTCACTTCGCCATTTTCAAACCGGCGGCCTTCGCGAACCAGGTCGTTGTATTCCTCAATGATGCGCGTGCATGTCTCCACGCGCTCTGCCTTCCCCTCCAGGCGCAGACTGTTATCCTCAAGATCCGCTGTCACTTGCAGGGCTGATTCGAGAAACTTCAGGTTTTCATCCAAGGTACCGAACAGCGTCCCCACGCTGCCGGCTATCTGCACGGTACGTCGCATCGGGGTGGGCCGGGCAGCTCGGAAATGCCGCCAGGCATTTGGCCTCATCCTCCGGCCGCAAATGAAATCTTGCCGCGGAGAATTCCTGATCCAGAGTACCCCATGAATTAGGCCAAATCAAGGCCATGCCAATTGCTTCAACAAGCAGGGTTTAGAGGGACACCAGCTGCCCCTCGACCCGTGAGTTTGACAAAGCCGGGAGGGTCAGCTAATTTTGGTGTCTCAATTAGACCAAGAGGAGTAATGAATGGCTCAGGGAGCAGCAAGGAAAGTTAAGAAGAAGAAGAAATCAGTATTAAAACGCGCCCGGCAGTCGCGTGAGCGTGAGGCCGTGAACCGCGCCAACCGCACCCAAGTGCGAAGCACCGTCAAGCGCATGCGGATCGCGCTCGCCGCCGGTGACATCAAGGCCGCCACCGACATGTTTCGGCCGACACTCTCCGCGCTGGATCATGCCATCGCGAAAGGCGTCCTCAAGGAAAACACGGGAAACCGCTACAAGTCGCGGATTGCCATCGCCATGAATCAGCTGAAGGTGGCGAAAAAGGCCTGACCGTTCTTTCCACACTCGTGTTCCCAAACCTCATTTAGCGTTTTCAACCTGAAAC
>JBGOTC010000089.1:0-9617 GCA_041476305.1 Terriglobia bacterium | reverse complement strand
GAACTGCTGCTCGGCATCGTTAAAACGCTTCAATTGTCTATAGAAATTCCCCAGGGCGAGTCTTGCGGGCACGGACTTGGGGTCCAAATCAATTGCTTTCAGGAAATTCGCTTCCGCGGCTTTCGCCTGATTGGCATCCATCTGGAGGATGGCCATATTCAGATACGAACGGGGCAGTTCCGGAGCGAGTTGTATCGCCGTCTGCATTTCCTGAAGCGAACTCTGAATATCCTGAAGCGCGGCGTAGGAGTTGGCCATCAGGATGTGCGCATCCACATTGTTGGGGTCTTGATTGAGCACAATCTGAGCGCGGTCCTGGGCCTCCTTGAATTGACGGGCTCCCAGCAGCAGGTTGCCCAGCTCGACTTGCGCCTTGAAGTTTTGCGGCTGCAGCTCAACCGTGCGCAGCAGCTCCTGGTACGCACTGGCGAAAATTCCACGCTTCAAAAAGCTCTGAGACAGCCTGTAGTGCGCGTCAGCAAATTTCTGATCGATCTGAATGGCGTTCTGGTATTGGATGGAGGCTTCGGCGTACTTTCCCGCGGCAAAATATTCATTGCCGCTCTCCAGGTATTTCTGTTTGCGCACATTCGGGTCGCGGGAGCAGCCGGCGAGCGCAACCAAAGCCAAGATTGTGACCACAAAAACCCGGGGGCGGCGAGTTCCTCTCATGATTCCATCCCTACGCTGTATGAATTCTTCCAGTACCTGACCATATCGGGTTTATCGGCGCAATGGTAGAGCCTCATGAGGGGATGTTGCTGTAAACCGGCAATGGGAGGGCCAGCCCGGCGCTCCTGCTGGCTGGATGCGCTCAACCGCGGATTTCGACACCCGGAAATGGAGAGTGGCAGGAACGCTTTCGCGTTCCTGCCGGAGAGTGCGCGATGAAGAAAGACCTGTGCGTGAGCCTAGGCGGTTGCCAGGCTGCGCTTGCGGCGCAGCAGGCCTAGCCCGGCCAGCCCAGAGCCGAGCAGAAAGAGCGTCGCGGGCTCAGGTGTCGGCACGATTTCGACCGGGTCTGTTACAAGGAGCGTCCACGCCGGGCCATTGGCATCGGTATACATCAAGACGCTGGCATCGTAGCAGCCCGAGTTCATCAGACACAGATCACCGCCGGTAAAGTCCAGACTTGAGCTCGTCGGAAAGACCAAGACCAATAGGGGTGAATCTGCTGATGTACCATTCGCCGTGGTCGACAGGTCCACGAAATAGTTCGGTCCGTCGGGTCCCTGGCCCAGCGGTCCCTGGACCACGTACGACCACGAATATGCCGTGGGCCCCGAGGACACCAGCGTGGAAGCGATGACCACGCCTGCCGAATTTACGGTGATGGTTCCGGTTAGAGTTGCGCCATTCTCGAAGGCACCGTTGAAACTGAAGACGGTGTCGGCTTGCGCCGTTGTCAGACCCGCCCCAAGCAGGGCGACGGCCAAGACAAGAGCCCATTTTGCAAACGTGAATAATTTGGAATGATTCATATACTCTCCATCGCGCGAAATTAGCGATCCGCCTTGTCAGGGCGGTTTCTCCCTCAGTGCCACTCTCTATTGGGCAAGCCATGTTCCAAATGCGAACATGCCCTAGGTTTTCATTAAGCCCTGTGTTTTGTTTCGCTTACATTTGTGAGGGGAGGGCGGGGGGGCCGCCGGGGAGGAATCAAATTATCACTTTCCGGCTTGAGGAGAGGAATTTGGTGCACACACCTGGAGAAGGGACGTTTGGGTAATTTCGACCCGGGCGAACCCTTCCCGGGGCAAGCGCTCAAAACTAGGAATTCCATCAAAGGGGAAAAAATAGGCAGGGACACATGCGCGTCCCTGCCTGGAATTCGCCGCGCGGGGGAAGGCGCGGGTGGAAGTTTAAGCGTTAGCCATGCGCCGCTTGCGGCGAAGCAAGCCAACTCCGGCGAGGCCCATGCCCAACAGCAAGAGCGAAGCCGGTTCCGGCGTGCTGATTGTGGCTGGCGCGACCGTCCCGGAATTTAGAAATATAAAGAGTGGACTCTCCGCGCCATTCAGGATGTACTCGGAGGGATCTCCACAACCCGAGGATTGCGTGCAAAGGCTCCCGCCGCTATATCCAACCAGTGAATCCGTTGCCGTCTGAAAAACCAAACTCAGAAGAGGAACGCTTGACGAAGTGCCGTTCGACACCGTTGTAAAATCTGCAAAATAACCGGGCGAATCCGGCCCCTGCCCAAGTACCCCTGCGACCACGAACGGAAACGAATTGGGGGATACCACGGTTATCGCGAGCGTGCTCGCGGTAACGGTCCCCAATGTCGTGTTGATCGTGATGGTTCCGCCGAGGATGGATCCATTGCTGAATGTACCGGAGACGGTAAAGACCGTGTCGGCATGCGCCGGCGCAAGTCCCACTCCGAGCACTGCCACGGCAAGAACGAGGGCCCACTTCGTGAAACGAAAGATGGTGGATCCTTTCATTTTTCCCCCAGTTTGTAAGACAAGGAATGAGCTGAATCGAGCGGAAATACGCACAACCCCATCCATCAGTGTTGCAATTTGGTAACCGCGCGACCTATCGATATCCACAGGGATTAAGCCCTTTGTTTTGTTAAGGAGCTAGGAGAACTATGAGCTGTGTGAGTAATGGATATGCAACCAATTGCAGAAACTTGGCCTGCAGGTGCAACTTTGTAAGTCGAACGAAGTTGAGGAATCCCAGGCCGAATCGCGCCAGAAACAACCACGGGGACTTGAACGCGGAGTTCAGTCTTTGACTGTTGGAAGCCCCGCTTCGAGCCAACCGCGCCAACCGCCGTCCATGGAGGCCACGTTCTTGTAGCCCATTTTTTGCAACGTGTCGGCGACCAGCGCGGAGCGGAACCCACCGCCACAATAGAGGACCAACTCAAGATTCTTATCGGGGAAGCGGGTTTCGATGTCGCGCTCAATAACGCCCTTGCCGAGGTAGATTGCTCCAGGCAAATGCCCCCGCGCCCATTCGCTTTCTTCGCGGACATCGACCAGCGCGAACTTGTCTCCGGCGTCCATGCGCTTCTTGGTTTCCGCCACGTTGGTTTCGCGGATGCGCGAACGCGCCTCATTCACCAATCTCAAAAAACCTTCGGAGTGTTTCATTTTCAGGCCTCAGGAAAAAACTTTAAGTGAGATGTTGCCCAGAGCCTAGCATGATTCGCCGCCCACGCCCTAGCCGGGGAGTTCCTTCATGTCCCGCCAGTTGGGCCCGGCCTTCAAATCCACCTTCACCGGCACGCTGAGCGGATGCGCCCCTTCCATGCACTGTTTCACCAGCGCTCCGAGCCGCGCCAGTTCGCCGGGAGGAGTCTCAAACAACAATTCGTCATGAACTTGCAGGATCATCTTGGACTGGAAACCTTCCGCGGGAAGCCGCCGCGCGATTTCGATCATGGCGAGTTTGATCAAGTCCGCGGCGGTGCCCTGGATCGGAGTGTTGAGCGCGGTGCGCTCGGCGAAGTTCCGGAGATTCATTTGCGGCGAGTTGATTTCAGGGATCGGCCGGATCCTTCCAAACAGGGTGCGCGTAAAGCCGCTTTTGCGCGTCTCCTCGATGGTGCGGTCCAGGAATGCTTTGACGCCGCTGTAGCGCGCGAAGTACGCGGCAATGAATTGCGCGGCCTCTTTCGTGTCCGTGCTGAGTTGTTGGGCGAGCCCGAAGGCTGAAAGTCCATAGATGATTCCGAAATTGATGGCTTTCGCAGCGCGGCGGTGCTCGGCCGTCTGCAGTCCCGGCGCAACGCCGAAAACTTCCCGCGCCGTGCGCGCGTGAATGTCTTCTCCTTTGCGGAACGCCTCGCTCAGCACGGGATCCCCGGAAAGATGCGCAAGGACGCGGAGCTCGATTTGCGAGTAGTCCGCGGAGAAGAGGGTCATCCCTTCTTCCGCCGCGAATGCTGCGCGGACCTGCCGCCCCAACTCGCTGCGCACTGGAATGTTCTGCAGGTTGGGCTCGGAGGAACTCAGCCGGCCGGTCGCCGCGCCCGTCTGGCTCAAACGCGTGTGCAGGCGGCCGGTCTCCCTGTTGATGAGGCGCGGCAGCGCGTCCACATAAGTGGATTTCAGTTTTGCGACTTCGCGGTATTCGAGAACTTTCTTCGGCAGCTCATGCGTGAGCGCGAGCGCCTCCAGCACATCCGCCGCGGTGGAACGCGCCTTCGCGCCGCGCCGCCCGGGGGGTTCGAGGTTCATCTTGTCGAACAGAATTTCGGCAAGCTGTTGCGGTGAGTTGATGTTGAACTGTCCGCCGGCCAACTCCCAGATGCTTTTTTCAAGCGAGCGGATTTCTGTTTCCATGGTGGCCGACATGGTGGCGAGAGCCGCGGGGTCAACGCGCACGCCGTGCTGCTCCATCTGAGCGAGCACCGGCGCGAGGGGCAAATCCATTGTCTCGTAAATTTTCGCAAGCTCCTGGGCCTCGACCTGCTGGCGCAGAACGGGAGCAAGGCGGTGCAGTGAATCGGCGCGTTCACCCAAGTGCCCGGAGGGAGTGAGGTTGAGGTAGCGCAGCACGACGTCGTCAAACTTGTGCTTCGCCGTCGTCGGGCGCAGCAGATAGGAGTAGAGCATGGTCGCGTGGCGTATTCCCGCTAACGGCCCCAGGAGCAAGGCAGCCAATTTCGGATCGTGAACGATTTTGGGCCGCGCCGGATCTGAGAGCCAGGGTTGCAGCGCCGCGAGCCACTCCGCTCGCTCCGCATTTTTTTCCGGCAGATTCATGCTGCGCGACACGCCCGCGCCGGGAGAGAGGTCAATCGCAATGATGCGGCTACCGAAGCCTACTTCCTCCTGCGCGTCCTCTTCCGCCGGCGGCGCAATTTCCAACCAAAGCGCAATTTCCTGCTCGCGCGGCAGGCCGGAAAAAAACTCGCGCACCGCGGCGGGTGAATCGAGCGGAGCGTAGTCACGGTCCTCGGAGACGCGCGCGGCCGCGGGCCCCAACTCCTTCAGCAGCGTGGTGAATCCCAATTCCGCGTAGAGCGCGCGCAGGGCTTCGGTATCGGGTTCGCGGGCGGTGAGCTTTTCGAGTTCCAATTTTACGGGCGCATCGGTCGCAATGGTCGCCAGTTGTTTGGACATCAAGACTTGCTTGCTCTGCGTCTGCAAAGCTTCGCGATATCGCTTGCCTTCGACCTTGTCCGCCTGCTTGAGGGCTTCTTCCACGGAGCCGAACCTGCGGATCAGTTCCTGCGCGCCCTTTTCGCCAATCCCCTTTGCGCCGGGAATGTTGTCGATGGTATCGCCCATCAGCGCCATCACGTCCGGCACTTTGTTGGGCGGCACACCGAGCAGTTCCACCACTTTTGCTTCGTCCACGAGAAGGTCCTGCTTGGTGGGAATCAGCACGCGGACGGGGCCGCCAACCAGTTGCAGCAAATCCTTGTCGCTCGTGACCACATAAATATCGAGCTTGCGCTTCGCCGCCTGCTTCGCGAGCGTGCCGATAATGTCGTCAGCTTCGTAGCCGGGCTCGGCGAGGATCGGCAAACGCAGCGCCTCGCAGAGCCGCCGCACGAAAGGCAATTGCAAGGCGAGGTCTTCCGGCATCGGGGGACGCTTGGCTTTGTACTCCGCAAAAAGCTTGTCGCGAAAGGTCGGCTCCGGGAGGTCGAACGCCACCGCCAGATATTCGGGCTGATAATCGCGCATCAGGCGCCGCAACATCTGCACAAACAAGTAGGGAACTTTGGTGGGCATGCCCGAGGGGCTGCGCAGCCGCTCCATCGGCGCGAAAAACGCGCGGAAGATGAAGCCCATCGCGTCAACCAGGAAGATTTTCTGTGGAGCCTTCGCGGCGGCCATCCGCGGCAGTATAGCAGAGCGGTCATTCGCTGCCGGATGATGAGGGACGCCTAAAGAGGAAAACCGCGCCCCACACGGTGTTGCTGCGAATGATTACCAGCGCCGCCCGCGAAACCCTCGCCCGAACCTCGGCCCAAGCCCGAACCTGCCATAAATGCTGACGTAGGGGCGGCCATAGAATCCGTAGAAAGGGTAGGGAGCGATGTAGGCGTAGGGATAGTAGTAAGGCGACGGATAGCCGGGCTGATTATAGCGCGCGGGCCGGTGACCGAACGAGCCGTTGTCATAATCCGACTGCATCACGGGTTGGAAGGCAACCTGGCTTCGCTCCGTGGAAAAGGCGATCGGATTCTGCAGGTGGAACGTGAGCAGCGTTTCGGGAGCAAGCTCCGTCGGCCGGCCGCGCGTAAGCAACACGCCCACAATTCCGGCCGCGGCTCCGGCTCCCGCGCCAATTGCCGCGCCGAATCCTCCATTGGCTGCGGCGCCGATTAAGGCGCCGAATCCTGTTGTGGTTCCAATCGCCGCGGCATCCGCGCCGCGCGAAGTGCCTCCGGAGGAGCGCACCAGTTGCATCTGGATGAACATCTGTTGCCCATCCACCAGAGTGAGTTCCGCCAACACCAATCCCAATTGAGATGTTCCCTTCGCGCGGCCGGCTTTTTGCGCCACGGAGACGCGGCCCATCACATCCTGACCGCGGCGCGCCACCACCCAGCCGTTCACAATCAGCGGCTGGCTCAGCGTGGCGCTGAAGGCGTCGCCCTCCAGGCTGTGGTCGCTGGAAAGCCATTCATTCAGGCGCACGGTGATCACTGTTCCGGCGGGGATGGTCATCGATTGCGGCACACCCATGCCGCCCTGCTGCGAAATCTGGGGAGGAGCACCCGCGGTTGCATCGCCGCCCATCTGTTGCGTTGGAGGCGGTGGAGGCGGCTGATCCTGCGCCGCGGCGCCCAGCGGGGCGAGGCACACGACGGCAGCGAACGCGCACACCGCCGACAAAGTCGTCAGAGCATGAACCCTCTTGTTTGGATGGAAGTTTCCCACGGCACTCCTCCCACGATGGCTGGCCCAGGGGATCGCAAGAAGTCGAATGGCCCGAGTCCCGAATTCAGAGACAATCCTACTCCATAATAATTGATGCCGGAAAGATTCCCGCGAGTTGTCCGGCGGAGTTGCCGCGCGAACCAACCTCCCTCCTACTCAGCCCCCAGGGCAGCGATCACCTGAAGCTTGACCGCGCGGCGCGCCGGAACCCAGGCGGCAAGCATCGCCACCACCAGCGCCACGGGCAGGCTGGTGAGGATCAGTTGGAGCGGAAACCGGAAGGGAAGGCTGACCCCGGCAATGATGTTTGACGCGGTGCGCACCAGAAAATATGTATTGAACAAGCTGGAGATCGTCCCCACCAGAATGCCCACAAGGATGATGGCGACGGCCTCCAGCAGCACCATCTTTCCGATCTGCCAGCGGAAACCCCCGACGGCGCGGATCACTCCAAATTCGCGTTTCCGGTCGGACACGGAAATCGTCAGCGTATTAATGATGCCAATGGCGGCCACGAGGATGGCAATCACAATCTGCGAATCATAGAGGATGAAAAACCGGTCAATCAGGCCGGTGATCCACTTCTTGTATTCATCGTTGGAGTAAATGAACGCCTGCTGTTGCCCCGCGCCGGCCTTCTGTATTTCGTTTCTGACGGAAGAAACGTCCGCGTCCGGCCTCAGTTTCACCAGCAGGTAATCAGCCGAGCTGTCGTTCCAATATTTCTTGTAGAGCGAACGCTCGATGAAAATCGTTCCCTTGTCCGAGTGATAGTCCTCGATGATACCCATCACCGGCAAATCCAGAGTTCCGGCGGGAGCGTCAATGCGCACGCGGTCTCCCAGCGCGACATTCCATCGCCGCGCGAAATTCTCGGCGATGATCACGCCTTCGCCGCGAGGGACCGCCTGCCGGGCGGAGGCGTAGTCCCCGCTCTCCAGGACGTTGCCCACGCGACCGAGCCACACGCCGGTATCGGTGGCCACCAGCGCGACGCTGTCGTCGCGGAAATTCACGAAGGTGAAGCGTTTTCTCTCCGCGCTCGCGACTCCCGCGATGCCCGCCACCTGTGTGCCGAAGGTTTCATCGAACCGGTAGGTGAGCGAACGTAACTGGGCGGAGGCGGTCACAATCAAGTCCGCGTCTATCGCGCGGTCAATGGAGCGGAGAACCGCGTCATAGTGCGATTGAATCGCCGCACCATTGGAAAAAACAAACGAGAGGCCAAGCATCACCGCGCCGACGGTCGCCGATGTCCGCCGCGGTGTAGCGATCATGGTATCCACCGCCAGGACGCCTTCCGGGCCGAAGGCCCGGTCCATCAGCGGGCGCATGGCGCGCGCCGCCCATTCGATCAATTTGGGAAGCAGACAGATGAACCCCAGCAGGATTATGACGACGAAAGAGAATTGGTACATTACGCCGACTTGCAGGTCGGCGAATCGTATCAGCGCGAGGCCAGCAGCAATCAGGATCACTCCGGCGGTGATCCGGGGCCATCCGAGCAGGTGCTCCCGCTGGCGCGTCTCGATATTGTGCAAAGAAAGAGCGGGGTTGATGCGTGATGCGGCGCGCGCGGGTAGCCAAGCGGCGAGGAGAGAGGCACCGATGCCGATGGCGAAGGATGCCAGTGCGAAATCCCAGCGGAAGACCTGCGGGACAGCGCCGGAGGCTTGTCCATATGCTGAAGCGGCAACCGAAGTCATCACCCGGCTGACCAGGGAGGCAAGATAAAAGCCGGCGGCCACCCCCAACGCAGAGCCGATGATGCCCAGCGCCAGGGCCTCGCCAAGGAACATCGCCTGGATGGTGCGTCCTTCCACGCCCAGCGCGCGCAGGATGCCGATTTCCTTCCAACGCTGGTTCACCGCGATGCTGAACGAATTGAAAATAAGAAAGATGCCGACGACGAGCGCCAGGTAGCTCATCACCTCCTGGCCCAGGTGCATGGCGCCGACCCAGTTGTCCATGTCCGGCTCGCGCAGAGAAGGCCGCGTCACATGCAAACCGGCAGGGAGGCGCTCGCGAATCTGTTGCTGTACAGTTTCCACTGGTAGGTTCGGATCGGTCACCACGTCAATGCGGTCGAAATTCTTGCCGCGCTTGAAAACAAGCTGTGCGGAAAAAATATCCATCACCGCGACCTGGCCGCCCAGCGCCGAGCCGATGCCCGCGGGTTTGAAAAAGCCGCGCACCGTGAATTCCTTCAACCCCGATGGCGTGTGGAGGGAAATCTTGTCCTCCAGCTTCAGCCCGTGCTTATCGGCAAATTCGCGCGACACTACAATGGAATAGGGCGAGGCGAGCAGTGACATCGTGTCGCCGATTTCGCTTTGCGCTTCGTCGAACTGGTATTCGCGCAGCTTCCGGTCGCCGGTGGAATCGAAGCCGATAACCAGCAGGTCACCCTCGCCTTCAAAGCCTGTGCGCGCCAGAGTTTCGATCACCGGCTCGGCAAACAAAATGCCGGGCGTCGCGCGGACCGCCTGTAACACCTGTTCGGGGAAGCCCGATTCGCCGGCAGTGACCTGCAGCGTCGCTTTCCCCGCGATTCTTTCGACAGTGGATTTCAGGGAGGCTCGGACGGAAGTGCTGGCGGTACGCGCGGAAAAAAAGACCGCGACTCCCAGGACAATTCCAGCGAGCGTAAGGGCCAGCCGGAGTTTGTGATGGCTCCACTGCCGGAAGGCGATGAACGAAAGCGCGAAATACATTAATCCGCCTGGATTCCTGCTGAGGCCATGCGCCGGCGAGCGGCCGGTT
>JBGOTC010000088.1:0-9623 GCA_041476305.1 Terriglobia bacterium | reverse complement strand
TGTAAAACGTCCAGCCGGTGTCCACGCCGCCGGCGAGAATCGCGTAAAGCGTGAAACCCGCGCCGACCACGTAGATATACCAGCTCAGCAGGTTGATCCGTGGAAACGCCAGGTCCTTCGCCCCGATCATCATCGGCACCAGGAAATTTCCCAGCACCGCGGGGATGGAAGGGATCATGAAAAAGAAAATCATCACGATCCCGTGCGCCGTAAAAAGCTTGTTGTAGGATTCCGGCTGCACCAGCGCGCCCTGTGGCGTAATCAAGTGCAGCCGCATCAGCACGGCCGCCGCGCCGCCAATAAAGAACATGAAGGTCACGGAGAGTAGATAGAGCAGCGCGATGCGCTTGTGGTCAACCGTGAACAGCCACGAGCGGATCCCGTAGTTGACGTTCAAATAATTCACGCGCGAACTCCCGGGAACATCGGCGGCGGTGCTCATTTCCCTCCCTTTCCTTGTGCGCCCAACGACTTCACGTACGCCATCAATTGCAGAATCTGCTCCTCATTCAGCTGTCCCTGAAAAGTGGGCATCACCGGCGCGTAATTCGCCAGCGGCATCGAATTCGGATTCGTGATGGCCTGGCGGATAAACGTCTCGTCCACCATGAGCGTCCGCCCATCCTTCAACTGCTGCGGCTTCCCGAATTGACCGACGAGCGACGGCCCCTTGCCGGTGTTGTCCGGTTTGTGGCAGGTGTTGCAGCCATACTGGTTGAAGAGTCGCTCGCCCGCTTGCGTCATGGATTCGCCTTTCGTGCCGCCTGCCAGCCACACGGCGTAATCCGCGGGAGTCATGACGTAAACCCAACCGATCATCCCGGCGTGCTCGGTGCCGCAATACTGCGCGCAAAAAAAGTGGAACGTGCCCGTCTGCGTTGCCTGAAACCAGATGCTCGAATACCGGCCGGGGATGACGTCTTTCTTGACGCGAAACGCCGGAACGTAGAAATCGTGGATGACGTCCTCCGACGTCATCGTCAGTTTCACCGGCACGCCCACCGGCACGTGCAGCTCGTTGATTTCGCGCGGGCCTTCAGGATGCTGCAGGTGCCACATCCACTGCTTCCCCACAACGAAAATTTCCATGGAGGCATTCGGCGCGCGCGAATTCGCGAAATAGAGGCTCGAACTCCACGTAAACACCACCGCGCACAGCAACGTCGGCACCAGCGTCCAGGTCAGCTCCAGTGGCAGATACGTTTTGGTTTCCGCCGGATGCTCGTTTCCCGGGCGGCGCCGGTACTTGATGGCAAAGTAAAAAATGGTGGAGAAAATGATGAACGTGAATAGCAGCGTGATTCCGGTCAGGAAAAAGTGCAGCTTGTCCACGCCCTCGGCAATCGTGGACCCCGGCTCGGGCCGGATCGGGAACCCCGGCCAGGCACAAATCAAAAGCGAAAATAGGTTGATCCCCAAACTTTTCCTTTCCGGCTCCACACTTCTCCCGCTCGCTAGACCGCCTTGTGTTGCGCGCCACCCGCCGCCAGCGCGTGCTTTTCGCGCCGCAGAAAAATAATCACCATCGCCGCGAGCGCCAGCACCGTCAACGCTGCTCCCGCGCGGACAATGTTCGCGATCACCAGTCCATATTTTCCGGTGGAGGGATCGTAGTGATAGCAGTAAAGCAAAATCGCATCTACCGCCGAGCCGATCCTGCTCTCCGACGCTTCCACAAGCCCCAGCCGGAGGTCGCGCGGGCGGTAGGCGATGCCGTAGAAGTAGCGCGAAATTTTCCCTGCCGGCGTCAGCACCATGATCCCGCTCGCGTGTGCAAACTGGCTCGATTGCTTGTCGTACACGTAGCGGAATCCCACCGCCTCGGCGAGTTGCTGGATCGCCGCCGCCTCCCCGGTCAGAAAATGCCAGCCGCGCACCGCGCCCCGTCTTCCGTAGAGCCCCGCGTACATGATTTGCCGCGCCTCCGCGAGCACGGGCTTCTCCGCCGGGTCAATGCTCACCGTGATGACGCTGAAATCCTTTCCGATTTCAAGCGGAATCTCTTTCAGGCTGTTCAGCGTCGCGTTCATCACTTCCGTACACAGCATCGGGCACTGATAATAAACAAGCTCCAGGATGGCCGGCTTGCCCTGCATCGCCGGAGCCTGCAGAATTTGGCGGAGCGTGATACTCGCGCCGTGTTCATCGCGGAATGCGATATCCAGCGGAACCTGCGCGTTCAATTTCTGATCGAATCCGACCTGCTTCAGCACTTCGGGCTGGCCCGTGGGGTTCTGTGACAGAAAATCCTGCGACCTTCCCGCGCCCGCCGCGAAAGTCAGCGCAACGAGAAGCACGAAAACAATCCAGCGGCATCGCGCGGCCATCCCCCCAAGTCTCATTACCGGGGCTCCTTTCCCGCGCCCACTGCACTTGCCTGCGATGCCGGCGCCTGCCGCGCGGGCAGCGGGCGCTCCACAAGCAAGTCCATCGCGCGCTCGATAGGAATGCGCACTTTGCCGTTGGCCTTATCCACCCAGCCATAGGAGTGCAGCGTTTCTTCCTGCGCCGCGCGCACCTCGTCGAGATCGGCCACCGGCTGCACCTGCAGACGCGGGCCCGCGGGAAGCGTGCGCACATTCGTGAATGGCGATGCCGCGGGACCCAGCGGCTGCGTCGTCGAAAAATAGCCGAACAGCCAGCGCATACTCACCAGCGAAACGACAAGCAATACAAAAAGCACCGCAACAAAATAAAGTATCGCGCGCGTATTGACGTCGCGCCTCTCGTACCCCGGCCCCGCTTGCGCGGGCGAGTGCGTGGGCTGTTTGTCAGTGTTCTTCTGCATGTTCCAAAATCTCCACCAGCTCCGGATCGTGCAGCGGCAGGAGCGGTCTCGCTTCCAGTTGCTTGAAGAATGCCCACAGCCACACGCCGCCGATTCCAATCGTCAGCGTCAAGTTCGTCCAGTGCACGCGCGGCCCGGCGGATTCAAATGCCGGCACCACCAGCCAGAACATATCCACCAGCGTCAGCGCCACCAGCAATCCCGCCACTCGCGAAAGTGCCCCCGGCCGCCGCTTGAGGTCACGCGAGAGCAAAAGCAGGAACGGGATCGCAAAGTGGAAAATAATCAGCACGATCGCCAGCACCGCCCAGCTTCCCCGCGCGCGGCTCAGGTACCAGGTGATTTCCTCCGGCAAATTTCCCGACCAGATAATCAGGAATTGCGAAAACGAAAGGTAGGCCCACAGCATCACGAAGGCGAGCAGCAAATTGCCAAGGTCGTTGAATCCCTGCGGCGATGCCACTTGCTTGAGAGGCTCTCTATCTGCCAGCCGCCGCGTCACCAGCACCACGAACGCCAGCGCCGAAAGCACTTCGGCGACCATGATCATCATTCCGTAGATGGTCGAGAACCACGTGGGCTCGAGCGACATGATCCAATCCACCGAGGAAAACGTTACCGCCAGCCCCCACAGGATCAGCCCCGGCCCGCTCAATCCTTCCAGCCGTTTGGACACGCGCGCTTCGCCCGTGCGGTCCTGCTCACTCGTCCAGCGGTTGAGCAGCCACGCCAGTCCAATCCAAATCACGAAATAGGCCACCGCGCGCGCCGCAAAGAATGGTTCGTTCAGATAGAAACGCTTTTGCTCAAACACCGGATTGGATGTCGCGCCCGGCCATGCCCATGCATAAACTTGCGACATTCCAAGAAGCAGCGGCACGAAAAAGATGCCCATCACCCACAGCGTTCGCGTCCCGGCTTCGAGCGCGCGACGCACCAGGAATCCCCAGCGCCCGCCGGTGAGGTGGTGCATCATCACCAGAGCCATGCAGCCCACTGGAATTCCAATCCAGAAAACAAATGCCAGCAAATACGAGCGATAAAACTGATGCGGGTCGCGCATCAGCCCCGGGATCGAAGTGGTGAGCCCCAGCAGTCCAGAGATCAACGCCGCCCGTCGCGCCCGGTCGAATTGCGGCAAATTGCTCGCGCCTGCGCCCGCCGCCATGTTGTGTGCGGCGCTCATCGCTGCGCCTCCTGCTGAAGCTTTTGCCGCTCAGAGGGCGGCGCGTCCGTGATGGCCGCCTGCTGGCTCAATTGCAGCGCGCGGATATAGGCCGCGATGCGCCAGCGGTCTTCCGCGCTGACGCGCGAAGAATAGCTGTACATGATGCCGAGACCGTTGGTCATCACGTCAAAGAAATGCCCCACCGGCGCCTGCCGCAATCGATCGATGTGATAGGACGGTGGCTGCGGAAATCCGCGCAGCACGATCATGCCGCGGCCCGTTCCCATAGCGTCGTGGCACGGCGCGCAATAAATGTTGAACCGTCCGCGCCCGCGCTCCAGGTCCGCGCGTGTAATCGGAAACGGGAAAACTTCCGTGTCTTTGCCGTCCACCTTCCCGGTGTAGAGCATCGCGTCCAGGTGCAACTGTCCGCGCGCAATCGTCCCCGGCACAGGCTGTCGCGATGCGCGGCCATCATCGAAGAATGTCGAAGCGTCATACGGGTTGTAGCGCGGCTGCACATGCATGTCCTGGCGGCAGCCCATCGCCAGTGACACCAGCGCCGCCGCGGCGACGCATGCCACGCCCGAGAAACTTTTTCGCCGGTGCGCGTCAAGCCTCAACTTCGGAAACCTCCCGCGCTTGCAGGCTCTGCAAAAACTGTTTCGTCTTCGCCGCGTCAAATTGGCGGTCGCGCGCCTTAATCAACAGGAAAAAACGGTCGCGCGTCGCCAGCGCAAACCGCTGCACGTTGAACACCGGATGATAGGGAGCGGGCAGGCCGTTCATCGCCAGCATGCCGAAAACGCAGAACAGCGCCGCGCCCAGAATCGTCAACTCGAACGTGATGGGAATAAATGACGGCCACGAATTAAACGGCTTCCCGGAAATGTTCAGCGGATAGGCAATCACGTTCGCGTAGTACTGCATGCCGAAGCCCGCAAGCCCCCCGAGCACGCCGCCGATCAGCACCACCAGCGGCAGGCTCGTGCGTTGGAAGCCCACGGCCTCTGCGAGGCCTTCCACCGGCATCGGAGTGAACGCGTCCAACCGCTTGTAACCCGCGGCGCGCGTCTTGTGCGCTGCCGCCAGCAGCGCCTCGGGCGACTCGAACTCCGCCAGCAATCCGTAGAGTGGTTGGCGTCTCATCGCGCTATTTCTCACCCGGCATTAGCGGGTTCGGATTTCGCAGCCGTGCCAGATAGCTCGTGCGCGGCCGCGTGTTCAGCTCGGCCAGCAACGTGTAATCTCGCGGCCCGGCCTTTAGCTTCGCCACGCGGCTGGACTTATCATTAATGTCGCCGAACACAATCGCCTGCGCCGGGCAAACTGCCTCGCACGCCGTCACGATGTCGCCATCGCGCACGCTGCGGTCCGCCTTCTCCGCTTCAATTTTCGCCGACTGGATGCGCTGCACGCAGTAGGTGCACTTCTCCATCACGCCGCGGCTGCGCACCGTGACATTCGGGTTCCGCAACCCCTTCAGCGATTGCGTTGCAAAATCCGAATAGAGTTCAAAGTTAAAGCGCCGCACCTTATACGGACAGTTATTCGAGCAGTACCGCGTGCCCACGCAGCGGTTGTAAATCATTTCGTTCAGCCCTTCGGGACTGTGCACCGTCGCCGCCACCGGGCACACCGCTTCGCACGGCGCGTTTTCGCAGTGCATGCACGGCACCGGCTCGAAATAGGTCTCCGGCGTTTCCACATCGCCGCGGAAATAGGTGTCAATGCGCAGCCAGTGCATCTCGCGGCCGCGCATCACTTGCTCCTTGCCGACCACCGCGATGTTATTTTCCGCCTGGCACGCCACCACGCACGCGCCGCAGCCCACGCACTTGTTCAAATCAATGGCCATGCCCCACGAATAGCCTTTGTATTCGTGCCCGGGATAAAGCGTCAGCCCGCTCGCCGGCGCTTCGCCGGCCTCCTGCGCGAATTTGGGATTGTGTTTGAATTCCGCGAGCGTGCCGGTGCGCACCAGATCGCGCTTGAACGCGTTCTGGCTCTCCAACTCTTCCTTGTGTCCATTCACATCAATAATGTTGTGGTGTTGCGTCGCCGCAAGAGGATAAGCCTTGCCCGTCTTGGTGATCTTCAGGCCCGTCGGAATCCAATCCTCTATCGCTAGCCAAGGCCATGGGGCGAATTGCAAAGTGGAAACATTGAAACCAATGCCCGTTCCGACTCGACCAGCGCGGCGACGGCCATAACCGAGGTGGAGTGTTATTGAATTATCGGCATGTCCGGGTACAATCCACACGGGAGCATCGACGCTACGCTCTCGAATAACAATCTGAACGACGTCTCCGTTTGAAAGACCTCGCTTCGCCGCCGTCGCTGGACTCATTTGCGCCGTGTTGTCCCAAGTGAGTTTTGTTATTGGTTTCGGTGCCTCCTGCAACCAAGCATTATTTGCGTACCGCCCATCGTAAATTGTAGGGTCCGGGCGAAATACAACCTCAAGGTTCTGTGCGCTTGGCGTTCTAGGGAATCCTGGGAAAACGTCCAAGAAATGCTCACGAGTGAGTTCTGATTCCAATTTCAATGGGATCGGTGGCAGTGCACTGCCAGCAATCACGCCATCGTGCAAGGACGTTGCCCAGAGCTCATCGAAGAAACTGTCATTCCACTGTGATTTCCAATACTCACGCACCAAGTCATAGGAAGATTTGTCGGCATGGCCTTGAAGCGCTGTGAAAAGTTCAGAAGCAGTCTTGCCTTCGTACAAAGGGGCGATTAATGGCTGGATCAGACTGACCGTTCCGTCGTAAGCCCGCGCATCACCCCAGGATTCGAGATAGTGGGCTTCTGGAATGTGCCAATGACACAATTCCGCGGTTTCATCGTCATAAGGACCCAGGTGTACGCGGAATTTGACCTTGAGAAGACTTTGGGTGAAATCAAGTCTTGTTGATTCTCCACGGATCGGATTCGCCCCCACACCATAAACCGGATTCGCTCCGACAATAAGAAGGGCCTGCACTTTCCCATTGGCCATGTCTTCGTGCAAATCCACAATGGAGGGCTGCTCGGTTGTATGTCTTATGCCGATAGCCTCTGTGTAAATGACGGTGTTTCCTGTGGCCCCTAGGTCAACATTCAACGCGTGCGCTATGGTATGAACCTGCTGGGGTTGCTGCTCGCCCGCAATAACTACGCATCTTCCCTGATGGCTCCGCAAATCATTCGCGAGGGCCGCGATCCATTTAGTGGGGAAACCACCGGAGGGACTGGCCCCGTTAGACCCGATGCCGGGAAGTTGAACATCCAGTGCTTCTGCCAATGCCGCGGCGAATCCGGGAATATCCGAAGCTCGCATCGCAAGCCGGTGGTCGGCCATCGCGCCCGTCGTCGTCGCGCCTTGCTCGACGACGTACAACCGGTTCATCTTCGCGCCGGGACCTTCGGCATTCCGTCGCGCGGCGAAATCACGCGCATAGCGAACAGCGCCCGGTCCGGAATAAAGAAAATCTGAATCGAGCGAAACAATTACATCGGCCTTGTCCAACCGATAGACAGTGTTGACGTCCCTGCCGAAGGCAACTCTGGCGCCCTCGCGCGCGTTGTCCCGCGAGCACGGCTCCCACTGATGCCACCTTGCTTCCGGAAACTCCTCGAGCAGCGCCTGAATCTGCGCGGCAAGCGACGGCGACGTAATCGTCTCCGTCAGAATCCGCAGCCCCGCGCCCCTGGTCGCCGCGAAGTTCGTCCGCAAATCCGCGATCTGTGAAAGGAACGCCGTCCAGCTGCTGATGCGCCCTTCGTGGATCACCACCTGCGAGCGGTCCGGATCGTACAAATCCAGGATGCTGGCCTGCGCGAAAATATCCGTCGCGCCCAGGCTCCCCGGATGCAGCGGATTGCCTTCGATTTTCGTCGGGCGCCCCATGTGGCTCTCGACCAGGACTCCCGTTCCCACGCCGCCATGCACGAATGTGGTCGCGTAGTAGAGCGGCTTGCCCGGAATAATCTCCTCCGGTGATTTCACATAGGGAACGATTTCCTGCTCCGGCAGTTTCGTGCAGCCGGAGAGGCCCGCGAGCGCCGCAGATGCCGCCATCCATTTCAGAACATCGCGGCGATGCACGCCGCCTGGCTCTTTTCCCGGATCGTGCGGAAACTCGTTCTCCAAAAACGCGCGATGCTCCTGCGTGTCGGCCAGTTCTTCCAGCCCACGCCACATGCGCTCCTTGCCGCGAGTTTCTTGGCGCGCGCGCAGCGCGTCCAGGTCGAGCCCTTGATCCGGTTTGTTCGGCGTCGTCATTTTTTCTTGAGCCGTCCGCTATCGCTCATCGGTGGCACGTCGTGCAATTTGTCAGCCGCTGAATCTTGTATTCCTTCACCAATTGCAGTCCGAATTCCACTTGATTCGCCGGCGCCGCATAACGAGTGCTGTAAACCTGCTCGCGCGGCCGCACGAAATTTTCCGGCTTGTTGTGGCAATCCAGGCACCAGCTCATCTGCAGCGTGTTCGCGCGCCAGGTGAGCGGCATATCGCCCACCGGCCCGTGGCACGTGACGCATCCCACGCCCTTCGCCACGTGGATGCTGTGATTGAAATAAACGAAGTCCGGCACCGCGTTCACGCGGATCCACTGAATGGATTTGTCGTCGCGGTAGCTCGCGCGCACCGGCTCCAGCATCGGACTGTTCACCCAGATTTGCGAATGGCAGGTCATGCACGTCTGCGTTGGCGGCATCCCCGCGGAAGACGAAGTCTCCACCGCCGTGTGGCAGTAGCGGCAATCGAGCCCCAGCTCGCCCACGTGATGCTTGTGGCTGAACGGCACCGGCTGGTCCTTTGCGATATTCACATCGGTGATGTAGGGCGAGGCCGAAAGCTCGTACACCGCATAGCCCATCGCCGCGAGCAGGAACACCGCGCCATAGATGCTGACGCGCGCGATGGTGTTCGTGCTGCGATGGAATATCTGGCTCATATCTTCTCGTCGCGTTCAGCCAACTACTTTTTTTCTTTCTCCTCGCTCGAGCTCGGCACTAGTCCGCGCATCTCTGAAATCGAAATAATCGGCAGAAACCGGATGAACAGGTAGAGCAGCGTCAGGAAAAGCCCAATCGTTCCGGCAAACGTCGCCCAGTCAAATTTCGTCGGGTAGTACATTCCCCACGAGGATGGCAAAAAATCCCGGTGAAGGCTTGTGACCACGATCACAAACCGCTCCAGCCACATCCCCACGTTAACGACCAGAGAAATCACAAACAGCGTCGCCACATTCGTGCGCACCTTCTTGAACCACATCAGTTGCGGGATGGCGATGTTGAAGGCAATCAGCATCCAGTAGAAAGGCGCGTAGGGCCCGTGCCAGCGGTTCATGATCATGAACTTCTCGTATGTGTTGCCGCTGTAAAACGCGCCAAAGGTCTCCATCATGTATCCGTAAGCCACGATCAAGCCCGTCGCCAGCATCACCTTCGCCATATTTTCCAGGTGGCGCAGCGTGATGAAATCCTCCAGCCCGTAATATTTCCGGATAGGGATGGATAGCGTCATCACCATCGCGAAGCCGGAGTAGATCGCACCGGCGACGAAATATGGAGGGAAAATCGTCGTGTGCCAGCCCGGCACCAACGACACCGCAAAATCAAAACTCACCACCGTGTGCACGGAAACCACCAGCGGCGTGGCCAGCCCCGCGAGCAGCA
>JBGOTC010000087.1:0-9639 GCA_041476305.1 Terriglobia bacterium | reverse complement strand
GTCATGATCGCCACCGCCTACATCCGCGATTGCATCATCAATCCCGACAAAACGCGTTTGATCCACGACGCCATCGCTGCCGGCACCAGCCAGTACGGCATGCAGACCTTTGACCAGTCGCTCTATGATCTGTTCACCCGCGACCTCATCTCTTTTGAGGAAGCCCTGCTCCGCGCTTCCAACCCCGACGACTTCCGCCTGCGCGTCCAGGGCATCCGCTCCACCGCCGACGCCGCGCGCGAGGAGATGGAACGCCAGATGAACGAGTACGAGCGCACCGTCCGCCGTTAGCGCTCTCTTATCCGGATGGCCCCCGCTTCTGCTCTCCAATAAATAAGTGGGTTTGTCGGCGCTTCACTTGTCATCCTCCCCCTTTAATCTTCATGTGACTTGGTATATATCTCTGCACGGTACTCCTCGTGTCTCATGGGAGGGCTTTATGCCGAAATACTTCCGCATCTGGATTCCTTTCCTTATCGCTGTCGTTTCCGCGTCAACCTTGGGTAACGCCCGGCCTGCCCAGCAAAGCATCAGCAAGCTGGATCTTGAGCGTACCCGCGGGATGCTTCGTGACGCCTACGACCTTGTGAAGAAGAATTATTACGATGTGAAATTTCACGGCTTGGATTGGGACGCGCGCTTCCGCCAATTTGACGAGCAGATGATGTCGGCGAACAGCCTGAGCCAGGGCTTCGCCATCGTCGCGGATTTCCTGAGTGGACTGAACGATTCACACACCTTCTTCAGTCCCCCGGCCCGGACCTTCCGCGTGGAGTACGGTTACCGCCTCCAATTGGTCGGGAACAACACCTTCATCTCCCGGGTTCGCCCCGGAACCGACGCGGAAGCCAAAGTCCATCCCGGGGACGAAGTGCTCTCCCTCAACAGGATTCGCATTGCTCGCAGGAGCTTTTGGCAGATGAACTATGCGCTGGACGTGATATCTCCCCAGGCGGCAACCAACCTGGCCTTGCGCGATCCCACCGGCTCTGTCCGCCAGGCCGCTGTAACTTCGAAGATGCAACAATTGAAAAAGGTGATGGATTTGACCTCCTCAAACGGCGGCGTTGACCTTTGGAACCTCATTCGCGAGGGGGAAAACATCGACCACGTTGTCCGCCAGCGTTATGTCGAAAGCGGCGATGTCATGATCTGGAAGATGCCGGAATTTGATCTGGACATCAACGGTGTGGATCACATGTTCGGTATCGCGCGAAAGCACAAGACACTGATCCTGGACCTTCGCGGCAACCCCGGTGGTTATGTGGACACGCTCGCAAGGATGGTCGGAAATGTCTTCGACCATGACATCACCATCGCCACTCGCATCGGCCGCAAACCCATGAAACCTCAGTTGGCCAAGTCCGTCGGCGGCAACGCATTCTCCGGCAAGATCATTGTCCTGATTGATAGCGAATCAGCTTCGGCGGCTGAATTGTTTGCCCGCCTGATGCAGTTGGAACACCGCGGCACGGTCATTGGCGATAGCTCTTCCGGAAGTGTGATGGAAGCGAAAGGATATTCCAGTTCGCAGGGAATGGACGTCAAGATCTTCTATTCATTTTCCATTACCGATGCCGACGTCATCATGAGCGATGGCAAAAGCCTCGAGCACAACGGCGTGACGCCCGACGAAATTATTTTGCCGACTGCCCAGGACATTGCCGGCGGCCGTGACCCCGTTCTGGCGCACGCAGCGGAACTCGCCGGCCTGCACTTAGACCCATCCGCGGCGGGCAGGATGTTTCCATTCGAGTGGCTGCCCTTCTGATGGAAAGGCAGCGCTCGCCTTTCCCTCGCCGCTTCGCGCCATGACGCCCTCCTTGCCTCCCTGCCCGCGTGCCACTATGCTTCCCGCGTGCGGCAAAGGCGCAAACTCACCACCGAAGATCAACTCTATGCCGCCGCAGTCCGCTCCTTGATGCGCCGCGCGCACTCCGTTTACGAAATGCGTCAGTCGCTCGAACGCCGCGCGGAGGATGTGAAACTCGTCCGCCAGGTTCTCGATCGCCTCAAACAAGGAAAAATGCTTGACGATGCCCGCTTTGCCCGCGATTTCGCGCGCCTGCATGCCTCGCAACGCACACAGGGGCGTTACCGCATCGCGCGTGAGCTGCGCGCCCGCGGCGTCCCGGATCGCCACATCGAAACCGCCCTCGAGGAAGCCTTCGTAGAAATCAGTGAGGCAGACCTTCTGAAGAAAAAGCTCGAAAGAAAACTGAGACTCCTCCGCGGCCCTCTGGACCAGCGCAAGCGCCGCTCGCTTTACCAGAGCCTCTTGCGTTCCGGCTTTTCATCCGACCTGATCAGCAAGGCCATGCGCGGAGTCGTCGGCACTGCGGCGGAGCTGCCGGAATTTGAACCCGCGGATGATGTATAACCTGATGCCGGAATATTCCTGGAGACCGCTCCTTTGATGGCGCCAACCGCCGCAACCACTCCCGCCGAACTGGCTGCATTCATTGCCACCCAGACGGACGCGTTGATTCAATCGTTGTCCAGCAAGTTGAGCGAGCTTCAGCCAGCAGGCCCTCCGGTTACTCCCGATGGCACGCGGATAAAGGGCGCCAAGCCCCGCATCCTGTCCACGCTCTTTTGCTTGGCCACGCGCATATTGGGCGAAGCAACCCCCTCTCCGGATGCAAAAGCCTTTCAGCTCTTCATCACCACCACGCGAAAGGAGTTGAAGGCCCTGCAACCGGATTGGCGCGGTCCGTTTTCATTTGAGGGCATCATCCAGCAGGGTGTCGGCCTCTATTTACGCGATGCGCCGAATCTGGGTGAACTGGTGCGCAGCAAGCCAGACTTTGTCTTCGCCGACGAAGTGAACAAAATTCACGAATCTGACGAGTGGATGCCCCTCTTCACCTTGAAGGCCAAAATCCAAATCCTCGAATCCCTCCGCATCCTCACCCGCGATCCCGCTCACCTCCCTCTCGCCGCCGCCATCCGCGATTTCCTAGCCTCCGCCTCCGCTTCCCTCTCAACAATGCATCCCGACGTCGCCGTCCCGCCAGGCGAATAGTTCCTGGGCTGATAGGGCATGTCTTCACGCTTTGCGGGAGGGCACGGCTTCATGCGTCTTGGGAGGGCTTGTCCTCACGCCTTGCGGGAGGGCATCGCTTCACGCTTTGCGGGAGGGCGCGGCCCGTGGGCGGGCACGGCTTCCTACGTCGTGGGAGGGCACGGCTTTAGCCGTGCCGAATTGCCTTCCCCATTCAGGGGCTTGAGCCCCTGAGGCGCTCTCCTCTGCTCGTTGCGGCCTCTCCATGGCTCTGCCATAATCACTCTTCATTTTCCGCCGCACGCAGAGGAATTGTGACCGCCAACGAAATCCGCGAAATGTTTCTCCGCTTCTTCGAAGAGAAGGGGCACAAACGCGTCCGTAGCTCTTCGCTCGTTCCGGTCAATGACCCCACGCTCCTCTTCACCAACGCGGGCATGAACCAGTTCAAGGATGTTTTCCTCGGCCTCGACAAGCGCGACTACTCGCGCGCCGTCACCTGCCAGAAATGCGTCCGCGCCGGCGGCAAACACAATGACCTCGAAAATGTTGGCTTTACCAACCGTCACCACACTTTCTTCGAAATGCTGGGCAATTTCTCCTTTGGCGACTATTACAAGAGAGATGCAATAGCGTTCGCGTGGGATTTCCTTACCTCTGAGAAATGGTTTGCGATCCCGAAGGATAGGCTCTACGTCACGATTTTCGAGGGCTCGGACTTACCTGACCTAGAATTACCTCGTGACGCTGACGCTGAATCGGAGTGGCAGAAGGTGGGCGTCCCGAGAGAACGAATCTTTGCCTCAGGTATTAAGGACAATTTTTGGCAGATGGGAGAAACGGGCCCTTGCGGTCCGTGCAGTGAAATCCATTTCGACATGGGCTCGGCAGCGAGTGAAATTGGACCTCACGAATGTACCTTTCCTCACGATTGTGGCAGGTACTTGGAAGTCTGGAATCTTGTTTTCATGCAATACAACCGTGACTCCAATGGTTCGCTCGCCATGCTCCCCAAACCGTCGGTGGATACGGGAATGGGCCTGGAGCGCATCGCGGCGGTTCTTCTTCATCTCCAGGATTCAAGCAAGATCTCCAATTACGATACGGATCTATTCCTTCCATTAATCAAGCGCGCCGGCCAGCTCTCTGGTTTGAACGTAGACCAAGAATTGGCTATCGAGCAGGGCATCGATCGTGCCGCATCGCTGCGTGTTATTGCAGACCATGCGCGAGCGACAGCGTTCCTGATCTCTGATGGCGTTTTGCCATCTAACGAGGGCCGCGGGTATGTGCTGCGAAAAATCATGCGTCGCGCGATGAACCATGGTCGCATGCTCGGTTCACGCGATCCTTTTCTGTCTGATATGATTCCTCCCGTCACTGTTCTCATGAAAGAGCCGTATCCCGAGATAGTTAAGAGTGCGGACCATATAAGCAAGGCGGTAGGAGCTGAGGAGAAGCGTTTTGCCCATGCGATGGAACAGGGACTTAGAGAGTGGGATGGACTCATAATTTCAAGCCATCGTGATCGTCTCTTCAACGAATTGTTGGATGGAGATCAAACTAGTGCCCAGGCGATCCTAGCGGCATTTCGTGAATCTATTAATCGAAATGATTCCTTTGAGTTGTTTCTTAAGGCTGTTGAGCATGAACGCGGTCCGGAACGTGAAACCAAATTGAGGCAACAATGGTTTGCTCAAGAAGTTCCACCAGTAGGAATAAAGGGAGACGATGCCTTTCGATTGTGGGATACCTTTGGTCTGTCGTTGGATTTCATGAAGGACATGGCCCGTGATCAAGGCCATCAACTGGATGTCGTTGGCTTCGAAACCGCCATGAAGGAGCAGCGCACGCGCGCCAGGGCCTCCTGGAAGGGCGCTCACAAGGAAGTCGCAAACCCCATCTTCGCCAAGCTCGCCGAAACCTACAAGACGGAGCCGGATTTCTACTACGGCGCATCCACTCGCGATTGCAAAATTGAAGCCATCATCGCCAAGGGCGCTTCCGTGATGGAAATCCCAGCGGGCGCCGAGGCGGAAATCGTCCTCGACCGCACTTCCATCTATTCCGAATCCGGCGGACAGGTTGCCGACACCGGAAAGTTTTATGACAACTCCGAAAGCATGGAGCTCGCCGACGTCACCGGAGCTTACTATCCCGTCGCGCGTCTCATCGCGCATCGCATCATCGCCAAGGAAACTCTGCGCGTGGGCGACCGCGTCGCCACCATCGCCGATGGCGCGCGCCGCGAGCACATCAAGCGCAACCACACCGCCACGCACCTGATGCACGCCGCGCTGCGAAATATTCTCGGCACGCACGTCAAACAGGCCGGCTCGCTCGTCGAGCCCGGCCGCCTGCGCTTTGACTTCTCCCACTTCGCTCCCGTGGACGCCGCCGAGCTTCGCGACATCGAGCAGCAGGTGAACGAAGAAATCCTCCTCAACAACGAGATCGAAACCGGCATCATGCCTCTCGATGAGGCTCTCGCTTCCGGCGCGCTCGCCTTTTTCGGCGACCGCTATCCCGAATCCAATGTGCGCGTCGTCACCATCCCCGACGCCGCTTCCTCGCGCGGCTTTTACAGCAAGGAGCTTTGCGGTGGCACGCATGTCCGCCGCTCCGGCGACATCGGCGTTTTCAAGATCATCGTGGAAAATTCCGTCGCTGCCGGTGTCCGCCGCATTGAGGCCATCTCCGGCGTCCGCGCTCTCGAGGAATTTCAGAAGGCCGAAGCAACTCTGCGCTCCCTTGCCTCCACTCTGAACGCCGCGCCGGAAGACCTGCAATCTGCCGCGCAGAAACTTCTGGATGCCCGCCGCGATCTTGAAAAGCAACTCGGCGCCGTGCAGCGCAAGGCCGCGCAAGGTGGCGCGGATGACCTTCTCGCCCGCGCCCGCGACGTCAAAGGAGTCCGCGTCATCTCCGCGCAAGTCGGCGAAATGAATCGCGACGCCCTGCGCGGCCTGGTGGATACCCTCCGCCAGAAACTCGGCTCGGGAGTGATCGTCCTCGGCATGGTGGAAGACGGAAAGGTCGCCCTCATCTCCGGCGTGACCAAGGACCTCACTTCAAGACTCCAGGCCGGCAAGATCATTCAGTCCGTTGCCAAAGAAGTCGGCGGCAGCGGCGGCGGCCGCCCCGATCTCGCCGAGGCTGGCGGTAAGGACGCTGCAGCCCTGGAAACAGCCCTCGAACACGTATTTGCCCTGATTGACCGGATGTTATAATTCCCTTAGCGCTGGAAACGGCCCTGGCGGGGTTTTTTGCCCTGCCAAGGGGAATTGTCGTGGCTTGCGTCCGGGCCCCAAGTCGTCTCACTTCCCCAAACAAATAATGAGCATGCGCGCCAATTCGCGTCGAGCTATCTTACTGACAGCACTTGTGTTGTCGGCGCTTTGTGCATCTCTGTTTTGCAGCGGCCCGGCCGCAGCGCAAGTCGTTTCTGTGTTGGATCAGCACGGCAACCGTGTCTTCATCAACGTCACGCCGCCCCCGCCGCGAGCGCCGAGGGCCCCACACTCAGCAAGGTCCTCCGGCACAACCAAACCGGCCCAATCCACGTCTTCTAATGCAGGGACGTCGGAAGGCTCACCCGTGCAAACACTTTCACATGCACGTCTCGAAGAACTCGTCCAGGCCGCCGCCACGCGTCACAACGTGGACCCTGCGCTTGTCCGTGCGGTCATCGAAACCGAGTCCGGCGGCAATCCGCGCGCGGTTTCCAGCAAGGGCGCCATGGGCCTGATGCAACTCATGCCCGGAACGGCGATGCAGTTGGGCGTCAGAAATGTTTTCAGTCCGCAGGAGAATCTCGACGCGGGCGTGCGCTATCTCCGCACCCTCCTCCTGCGCTACGGCGGCGACCTCGATAAGGCTCTTGCCGCCTATAACGCCGGCGCCGGCGCTGTGGATCGCGCGGGTGGCGTGCCTCGCTACCGGGAGACGCAGGAATATGTGCGCAAAGTTACCAACAGCTATAATGGCGCCAGTGGAGGCTCGTCAGGTTCCGGCACTCCGCTGCAACCGGGCGCCGCTCCGCCACCAGCGCACAAGATGTATCAAACGCGTGACGCGCAGGGCCGCATTGTTTGGGTCAATAATTAGTTTGTGGAAGTTTTGCTTTGGTCAGTTGTTGGGGGGAACAATTCATCCGCGATCCAGCTCGTGGCTGACACGCGCAGCGTTTCTCGCGTTGCTCGTTATCAGTGTGCCCGCGTTCGCCGCCGACACGCCCCGCTCGCAAGCCAGCCTGCGCGAAACCGCCGAAGCACAGTTTGAGCGCGCGCAAAAACAACGCGCCGCGCTGGAATCCACTCCTGTCTCGCAGCGCACCCTCGAACAGTATTTGCAGCTCGTCAAAGCCTACCGGCGCGTTTACCTCGTCACTCCCAGCGCCAAGGACGTGCCCTTCTCCATCTTCACTGTGGGCAATCTCTATCGCGAGATGGGCAATCGCTTCGACCCCAAATATTTTCAGTCCGCCGTGGATTCCTATCAATTCCTGGAGCACGAATATCCGGCCAGCCGCTACCGCGAAGATGCCCTCTTCGCCATTGGCCAGATCCAGAAAGATGATCTGCGCGACGCGCCTCTCGCGCAAAAAACCTTTGAGACATTTCTGAAGCTCCATCCGCGTTCTCCGCGCGCGAAAGAAGCCCAGGCCGCGCTGGCCGAGCTCGCCGCCCCGCACAAGCCGGCCGCTCCGGCGGCAAAAAGAGCTGCGCCGTCTCCGGGCCCCTCCACTCCTTCAACTGTGCAAAACACCGCGCAGAACAAACCGCCTGCGCCGGCGCCCGGCAACACTCCGAGCGCCGCCCCCACGCGAATCAGTGCCGCGGAAATAATGGAAGAGCCCCCGCCGGATCGCACTGCGGAGATCCGCGAAGTTAAAACTTGGACCACTCCCGATTACACGCGCATCGTTATCGCGCTCGATGGCCCCGTGAAATATCAGGCCGCGCGCATCGCCAATCCCGACCGCATCTATTTCGATATCGACCGCGCGAAATTGAGCCACGCGCTGGCCGCCGCCCCCGTCGCCGCTGAGGGAGACCTCGTCAAGGGCATCCGCGTCGCGCAGAACCAGTCCGGAGTTGTCCGCGTCGTCCTTGAAATTGCGAAGATCAAGGACTATTCCGTTTTTCTGCTGCGCGATCCCTACCGCATGGTCGTGGATATCTATCCGAAAGCCGCCGAAACCACCACCGCGAAGAGCAACACGCCGCGCCGCGAAACTCCCGAAGAGTTGGCCGCGGATGCTGCCCTCGCCAAAGCCAATGCGCGGAATGCCCCGCCCACTTCGCCGCCAGGGGCGCCTACAGGAACGGCGCCTGGGCCCGACACTCGGCCTAATGCAGCTTCAAATACCAACCGCAACGTCCATTCCACCGCCGCGAAGCTCTCGCCGCCCACCGTGCCCGCTCCCACGCACGATGGCCAGCCATCCCTGACCCGCGCCCTGGGCCTCAAGATCGGCCGCATCGTCATTGATGCAGGCCATGGTGGCCACGACACGGGCACCATCGGCCCCAACGGCCTGATGGAAAAGGACTTGTGTCTCGACGTCGCCCTCCGCCTCGGCAAGATGATCGAGGAGCGTCTGCCCGGCGCGGAAATCATTTACACGCGCTCCGACGACACTTACATCCCTCTCGAAGAGCGCACCTCCATCGCCAATCAGTCCAAGGCCGACCTCTTCATCTCTATTCACGCGAACTCCAGCCCCGACCCCTCCGCGCGCGGAGTGGAAACCTATTACCTGAACTTCTCGCCTTCCCCCGAAGCGATGGAAGTTGCTGCCCGCGAAAACGCCACCGCCCAGGGCAATGTCCACGACCTCGAGGACATGATCCAGCGCATCGCGCGCAACGAAAAGATCGAAGAATCGCGCGAGCTGGCCGGCGATATCCAGGACTCGCTCAGCAAACGGCTTCAAAGGTCCAGCCGCGCCATCAAGAACCGCGGAGTCCGCAAAGCTCCCTTCGTCGTCTTGCTCGGCGCCAACATGCCCTCCGTGCTCGCCGAGATCTCCTTCATCAGCAATCCCGTGGACGAAACTTCGCTCAAGAAGCCCGAAGGCCGCGACCGCGTCGCCGAAGGACTTTTCAAAGGAATCGAAGCCTACCTCCAGAGCATCAACAGCCTCGCCTTCAATCAGGTCCGGCCGCCGCTCAGTGGCCGGTCCACAGTGGCGCAGCCGGGGAACCAGCGTTAGAATTGTGGTGTCTAATCCAGAGGGGTCCCGTGCGCAGAACTCTATTCACATTTGTTTTTGCTTTTCTCAGCGCACTATCCGTCCGTCCGGCCTCGGCCCAGAGCGTCTTGCCACCAGCTTTTGGATCTTGGCACCCCGCCTTCGGTACTATCGTCACTGAATCCTTTGAACAGGCTGCCGGGACGAATGCATCCATCATTCGCGAATATGGATTTGAAGCGTTTGAGCAATGCGTCTATTCCAAAGCTAACGGGGTTCTCAGAGTAACTCTCTACCGCATGGTCGATCCCACCGCTGCCTATGGCGCGTTCACTTTCTTGCGCTCGGCCGGCATGCCTGCATCCGATCTCACGAAATACGCCGCCGTGTCGAAGGATCGCGCGCTCATCGTCGTCGGGAATCTCCTTCTTGACGTGCG